>JAPYWM010000154.1 GCA_028276345.1 Sphingobacterium sp. | reverse complement strand
GAAGGCGACCCCGCCTACGTGCGCCTCCTCTCCCCACAAGACATCGCTAACAACCTCTGGGGACCCTACGCCGCTATGGCAGACCTCCTGCGCCGGAGCTTCTTCATAACCAAAGAAATGCAGCAATTCCTCATCAAGGGCAAAGTGCGTGGTCTTCTGCCTGTATTTTTAGCTTTCTTTGCAAGGAGCGGATACGATATCTACGAGGTAAACCATGTCTACTTGACCTCAGAAGGGAAAATAGACACCATTCCGCAAAACACTCGAAAGCCCAGCCAGTCCCCTTGGGACACCCTCGTAACAGGCCTGCGATTCCTGATTGGAAAGCCCGACCAGAAGCCTCAGGAAGTGATCTATGTCAGCTTCAACGCCGCAAATGACGGTTTGAAAAAACAAACCGGCATCCTACCTTTCCTCCAGACCATCCAACCCTGCGTTACTTTCATCAAAGCCGCCTCTTACCTTATGCATGGGCAGGACTTTAGCCAGATACGTTCAATCATTCTCACCCAAAGTGTGGCTATCCTGCAAGAAGACAGCGGTATCCCCTATCGTTTCTTTGACTCTACAAGCTGGAAGGTACAACTTTACGGCGTCTATAATGGGCCTATTCCACTTTTTAGGAGTAAGTTTCAGCAGAACCTCTATCAGGCCTATCGGAGCCAGTCGGTGAAGCCGCTGCCATTTGGGATCGGCTACCACCCCGTGCCGGGCACCAGCAATCTCCTTTTGGCTGTCCGGAAAAATCCCAACCTCCCCTTGACCCTGCCCGTAGACACCCCCACCACCCCCAAAGGGCCTACGCCCGCTGCAGCCGCTGGTTCTCGCCAGCCCGTCCCTTCATCGGTAGATACCCTCCCCCCTTCCGGCGAAAGCCCCCAAGCTCCCCCTACCGAAGCTCCTTCCGGCGATTCCGAATAAAATCCTCAAACACAAACCGCCCAATCTCCTGTGGATGCGCATAATAAGCCCGACCGCCATTGATTTCCGTAAAACGGTGTACAAAGCGCTGAAGATATAGGTCCTTCGCCACCATGAAGGTCGTAATCACGACCTTTTCCCGACGAGCCCGTTCCGCAATCTCTAAGGTTTTATTGATGATTTTGGGGTCCATGCCAAAGCTATTCCGATAAAAGCGGCCATTTTCTTTGATACAGGTGGGCTTTCCATCCGTAATAAGAAAGATTTGCTTATTGGGTGTGCGGACTTTGGCTAAAACAGCAAGCGCCAGCTCTATGGCATCGCGCGTATTGGTATGATGCGGGCCTGCTTGCAAAAATGGCACCTCCTCGTATGAAAGCTGCCAGGCATAATCTCCAAAAGCCCCAATAAAAAGATAGTCTTTGGGATACTTTCGGCGAATCAGCTCGGCCAGGGCGATGGCGACTTTTTTAGCCGGCGTAATGCGGTCCTCCCCATACAGAACCATTGAGTGGGAGGCATCTATGAGCACAAAGGTCGCCGCCTGCGTCTTGTATTCGGTCTGAATAACCGAAAGGTCTTCCTGCGTAAGGCGGAAATCATCCAGCCCATGATGGAGATAGGCGTTATTGAGCGTTTCGGTGATGTGAAGGTTCTCAATCCGATCGCCAAACTCATACGGGCGCGTCTCGTAGTTGAGGGTATCGCCGGGCCCGCTCCGGGTCAGACTATGATCGCCAAAACTTCCCATGCGTAGGCTCTGGAATATCTCCTCCAGACTTTTTTCTCGGATAAGAATCTGAGCTTTTGCAGATGGGACGTACACAGGCTGATTAGGAGAAGGATTTTGTGTGATATAGCCCTGCTCTTTGAGGTCTTTGATGAAGTCGCCCAAGGTATATTCGGATGAGGTATAGTGGTGGCGACTGTCGAGATAAGAGAGCCAGCGTAGGGCTTCGGTGATGTTGCCGCCGGACTTCATGAGAAGGTCCAGGAAGAGTTTCAGGAGCTTCTCGAAGGTTTCTTTTCTTGGGTCCTGGGGCAGGGGCTGGTGAAACAGGGCGTGGTTCATACCTGTCAAATATAAACAAAAGTGGCGAGAAGTTACTTCCCCCCTCCAGCTACGGATAAGCTATGTATTTTTGCCCAGTGGCATACGAGATGGTCATCGGCCTGGAAGTGCACGTACAGCTACGCACCCGGGCTAAGGTCTTCGCTCCAGAGGCCGTCACTTTCGGCGAGCGCCCAAACACTTACATCTCCCCCATCTCTCTGGGATACCCTGGCACCCTTCCCGTCCTAGGTAAAGCTTGTGTAGAAGCCGCCATCAAACTGGGCCTGGCCTTAGGCTGTGAAATCCCAGAGCGGTTTTACTTCTCCCGCAAGAACTACTTTTACCCCGACCTGCCAAAAGGCTATCAAATCACCCAAGAAGCAGCCCCCATAGCTAAAAATGGTCTCCTCCACGTGCGCCTACCCAGCGGCGAAAAAGTTCCCATCCGTATCCTGCGCCTTCAGTTAGAAGAAGACACCGGCAAAAGCCTGCACGATCAGGACCCCTTTTACACGCTTTTAGACTATAACCGAGCTGGCATCGGTCTCATAGAAATCGTCAGTGCGCCAGATATACGCTCACCGGAGATAGCCATGGCGTATGTGGCGCAGATTCGGCGGCTGGTGCGCTTTCTAAGTATCTCCGATGGCAATATGGAGGAAGGTAGCCTGCGCTGTGATGCGAATATCTCCGTGCGGCCAGTAGGTAGCACGACCTTTGGCACCCGGGTAGAAATCAAAAACCTCAACTCCATCAGTGCGCTGGGAAAGGCTATCGCGTATGAGTTTGAACGGCAAGTGCGCCTGATAGAAGCGGGGGAAGCCGTGCGACAGGAGACGCGCACCTGGGATGGGGAAGTCACCCTCCCCTTGCGAGAGAAAGAGACAGCCGACGACTATCGGTACTTTCCGGAGCCAGACCTCCCACCCGTGGCGGTCCACCCAGCCTGGAAAGCCCAAATCGCTGCCGAGCTCCCCGAGCTCCCCGAGGTGCTCTTTGACAGGCTTGTGGAAAAGGAGGGACTTTTCCCCGATGAGGCGGTGTTGATAGTCGAAGACCTGCCGTATGCGGTGTATTTCAAGGCCTTAGTAGAAGCAGGACTCCCTGTGAAAAGAGCCGCCAACTGGCTCAATGGGCCGATCCGGGCCCACCTCAACGCCACCGCTACCCGCATGGAAGATTTCCCTATTCCCCCTGCCCAAATCGCTGCCCTAGATACCCTCGTACAAGAAGGGCTGGTAAGCCTCAACGCCGCCCGAGAAGTGCTTTTCCCCGCCCTCCTGGAAGACCCTGCTGCCGACCCGAAAACCCTCGCTGAAACGAAGGGGCTCCTCTTAGTACAGGATGAGACCCTCCTTCGGCAGTGGGCTGACACCGTCCTCGCCCAAAACCCCGACAAAGTCCAGGCTTACCTCGCTGGCAAAACCGGCCTCTTAGGCTTCCTCGTGGGGCAAGTGGTGAAACTTTCCCAGGGGAAAGCCGACCCCCGCCGGGTGAGTGCGTACCTGCAAGCGCGCCTTACCAAAGCTGATAAGCCCGCCTGATGGAGCTGTACATAAGGCTCCTGCTGGAGGCCTTCGAGATGGAGGTATCCGCCTTCAGGGGCCAGCCTCTTCATTGGCCACGAAACTTCGTAGAACTGCAAACGCAGTTGGGCGGCCATGATCTGGTCGCTTTTACCTATGCCTGGACGCCGGAAAACCTCCTCTCCCACCTACGCCACAGCCAAACGCCCCTCCTCGCCGTCAAAGCCGACTGGACCCAGTTTTACCTTTTCCTCCCCCAGGCTAACCACCAGTGGGAAATCTTTGAGCAGGGGCGCTTGCTGGGTACCTTCTCCCCTACCGAAGCGCTGGAACGTTTCTCCCCGCACGGCATGCTCTTCTACCTGGTTTTGCCCAGCTCTTATGCCCCTACGCCTTTTTCCGGCGCCCCAGAAAAGCCCTGGGA
>JAPYWM010000153.1 GCA_028276345.1 Sphingobacterium sp. | reverse complement strand
CAGTACGCCCTTACGCATTCCCCCTCCTTGCAAAACACCTACTTAGACTACCAGATTGCCCGCCAGAAGATCGCCGAAGTGCGCTCTGCCGGCCTGCCCCAGATAAATAGCACGACCACCCTCCGGTACTTTGTAGAGATTCCTACCTCCTTAGTGCCGGGGGAGTTTTTTGGGGCGCCGCGGGGCACCTTCATCCCGATACGTTTCGGTGTGCCTTACAACCTGGAGATTGGGGTAACCGGCACCCAGCTCCTCTTTGATGGGACGTACTTCGTGGGCCTATCCGCCGCCCGCGCCGTGAAGGAACTCACCTACCGCGCCTACCAGCGCTCCCGCATCGAGACCATCACCGCCGTCTCAAAAGCCTACCTCACCGTGCTTATCACCCAGGAACGCCTCCGCCTCCTCAAAGAAAACTTAGACCAGCTGCAGACCACCCTCCGCCAAACCAAGGGCCTCTACGAAGCGGGCTTCGCCGAGAAGCTAGACTACCAGCGCCTCGAAGTCGCCTACAACAACCTCCAGACCGAATACAACAAAGCCGCCGAACTCACCGCCCTCGCCTACCTCACCCTCAAGCTCCAAATGGGCTACCCCTTAGACCAGCCTATCGCCCTCTCCGACACCCTGCCCGAGCTCCCGCTCCTTCTGCCAGATAGCCTCTCCCTGCAAAACTTCGACCCTGCCCAGCGCCTGGAATATCAGATTCTCCTCGCCCAGCGCCGCGCCCTCGAGCTCAACCTCCGCCGCTACCAAGTCGCCTACCTGCCTTCCCTCGTCTTCATCAGCAGCCTCGCTACCCAGGCCCAACGGAACGAGTTCGACTTCTTCGACACCAAAAAACGGTGGTTCCCCATCGCCTTCATCGGCTTTCAACTGCAAGTTCCCCTCTTTGACGGCTTACGCAAGGCCAGCCAGGTCAGCCAAGCCCGCTTAGAGCTCCTCAAAAACCAAAATGACCTCTACCAGCTGCGCCAGGCGCTCACCCTCGAGGCCCAAAATGCCCGCATCCAGCTCCTCAACGCCCTACAAAACCTCGCCATCCAGAAACGAAACCTCGATCTCGCCCAGACCGTGCTGGAAACTACCCAGAAAAAAGTAGAGGCCGGCCTTGCCTCCACCGTAGAATCCGTCCAGGCCCAAAACGCTTACCAGCAGGCCCAGCTGGGTTACACTACTGCTCTCCTCGAGGCCTATTCTGCCTACGTAGACTGGCAAAAAGCCCTCGGTCTCCTCTCAGAACCTGAATAAAACCTATGCCTATGATGCGATACCTTGCCTGCGTGGCAGTTTTAGCTGCATGGATTTTAGGAGGCTGCTCAGCCTCTCGTCCCTCAGACAGCAGCGTAGAAACCAAAAAAGCCCGCCTGGAAAAGCTCCGCCAAGAGCTTTTCAAGCTACAAGCGGAAATTACCGCCCTGGAAAATGAGATAGCCGCCCAGGACAGCACCTTTGCCTTGCAGAAGGCTATCCCCGTTTCCGTCGTCGTGCTCAAAGATCGGGGCTTCCAAACGCGCCTTCGCCTCCAGGGCAGCATAGACAATCGCCAGGCTATCACCCTCTCGGCTAAAACCGCTGGCACACTCCTGCGGCTTTATGTGCAGGAGGGCGACTTCGTCCAAGCCGGACAGCTCCTCGCTGAGCAGGACGCCGAAATCCTCCGAAAAAGCCTCGCCGAACTTCGTACGCGCTTAGACCTCGCAAAAACCCTCTACGAAAAGCAGAAAAAACTCTACGAGGAAGGTATCGGCTCCGAAGTCCAGTACCTCACAGCAAAAAATAATAAAGAGTCTCTCGAAGCTGCCGTTCAGACGCTGGAAGAGCAGCTCAAGAATGCCCAGATACGCGCCCCTCAAGCCGGCCGTGTAGACGCTATCCTAGTAAAGGCCGGCGAGCTCGTGATGCCCGGCATGCCTGTCCTGCGCCTTCTGAGTGGCAGCGGCACCTGGGAGATCAAAATTGAAGTGCCCGAACGCTTCTCCGGCCTCGTCAAGGCTGGAACCCCCATCCAAATCGAGCTACCGGACCTCGGCGAGCGGTTTGAGGCGCCTATCGCGGTGATCAGCGAGAACATCAACCCCATCAGCCGAACTTTCACCATATATATCCGAGCGCTGCCACCTCGGCTCTTAGGGCGCCTTCGGCCGGGGATGACCGCCTTCGCCGCCGTGCCCGAAGTCTCCTATCCAGATGCCTTCCGGGTGCCCATAGAGGCCGTCCAAACCCAGGACACCACGAGTTTCGTGTACCTCTACAATAAGGGCCAAGCCCGCAAGCGGATCATTCGCCTCTTAGGCATCCAACAGGGAGAAGCCGCCATAGAAGGTTTATCACCCGGCGATACGGTGATCGTACTGGGTGCTACCCTGCTACGTGATGGGCAGGCTGTAAGCATCGCCAGCGAGGGAATATAAAGCACAGCGCGGCCCCGCCTTTGGCGGGGCCGCGCCACTCCCCCTCATCCAGTATAGCCTCTCTAATATATCAGCTGGCTCATGCCCAGCCCTACCAGCTCGACTTTATTCGTTACCGCCTGCAAAAACAAGATCGCATCAATAATCTGCTTCTTATCCGCATAGGGAATTATCGTCGTGAGCGTGCTTTCCGTCGTTTTGATATAATCTCGCAGGGCCCCTTCGAGTTGACTCATGGCTTTATCATTGGCGGGGACGGAGGGAATCTTGAGGTCATTCGGTGTCTTGGGCTCCAGCTTCGCAAAGGGGAGGTACTCCAAAATCCGGTAGAGCCGGGTGAGCTTGGAGATGTAAATCCGCGTCAGCTCTATCTTATCCATTTTTTCCAGGTCACCGAGGCTGTACACGATCGTGGCCCCACCTGGTAGCTGCGTTGCCGGTTCCGGCTCTTGCGCCTGACTGGCAGGCTGCTGCGCCCAAATGATGGCGAAAAAAAGTAGCCCTATCGCCAAGTTTCTCATACGCTTGATTTATTTTCCTTTTGAGGAGGTGAGTGCTTCTTTTTTCCGGAGATACTCCTTAGCCTTGTCGTCCATATTGAGGTAGGTGGTAACCTGAATCAGGCTTTGCAGAAGCGCCAAGTCGGTGGGCAGGGCTTCATGCGCCTTCTCTAAGTAAGGGAGCGCCTCCCGGAATTTCTCCTGCATCTGGTTGTACAGCACTTTTTGCTGGGCTTCACTCTTGGCTTCGTTATACTTTTGAGCAAGTTCGGCCGCTTGATTTACATAATAGGCGCCGAGGTTGTAATTGGCATTCACATTATTCGGATTAATGCCCAAAACCCGCTTATAATACACCGCAGCCGAATCGGGATTCTTTCTTTCTAAGAGCTGCGCATAAATAAGGAGGTACATTTCATTATTGGGGTTTTTCGCTAACTCGGCGCCGAATTGTTTGAGCGCCTCATCGTGAAGGACAGGATTTTGCAGGTAAAGGTTGAGCTCTGCTCGTCGGATATTTTCATCGGTAGGGAACTTAGACCGGGCCTCATTGGCGAGGGTAATAGCTTTTTCGCCTTGGCCGAGGCCTCCGTAAATATTGATAAGCGCCATGTAAATGAAAGGCAGCAGTTGCTCGGCATCTTTCATAGGCTTGGCTTTAGAGAGCGCGAGGGCTTTTTCCAGGTCGGCGAGCGCCGCATTCGTGTCTCGAAGTTGAACATTTACCAGTCCCCGTAGGGCTATCGTCGGAAAAAAGTCCTTTTGTCCTACGATTTCATAAAGTTCTGTGGCCCAAGTGAGATATTCCCGAGCCTGGGGCAGCTGCTCCTTCTGGAAGAGCTCAAAGCCTTTGAGATAAAGAATACTGGCTAACTGGGCTGAAAGGAGTTTGATATCCTGTTCATATTCTTTTTTGGCATCTAACTCTCGGCATTTTCGGATGGCGCTGTAGGTATCCTGATAGAGATTGGGGTACTTCTGCTGGGTGCCTACGGGGTCTTTGCTGAGCAGGG
>JAPYWM010000152.1 GCA_028276345.1 Sphingobacterium sp. | reverse complement strand
GGGCCGAATGGGATATGGGATGCGTTCGTGGTCATGCCGAACCGTGTGCATGGTACCATCATTATCACGTCCCACCCCCCGTAGGGGCGGGTTCTGAACCCGCCCCTACGGAACCCGCCCCTACGAAACCCGCATCCAGGGGACCCGCCCCTACGGAACCTCCCATCCGTCCGCTCGCATCAAGGGGATATGGCCGAGATTCAAAAAGACTACGGATGGTGTAGGGATTTTAGCGCAAGTTCCTTGGGAGGAGCTATGTGCGGCGTGTCCTCACTTTGGCGACTGGATAAGGAAGTTGGAGGCGCTCTAATACCCAATTCAATGCAAAGGGTTTCTAAATGCAAGCTGGTGGGATTTTGTGGGGCCGCCGCCCGCTGAAGGGGCGGCCAAAATATCACGCTCTATATTCAGAAGGTTTTTGACTGCAAAGGGTATAACGCCTTTATCCCCGGCGGTGCCCACGTCAAGGCCGGCTGGCTTAACGCCGCCGACTACGACTTCGTCATCATCCGAAAAGGCATCGCCACCGGCAGCCGACCGTAAAACCCCTCACGCCGCCAGCCATACCGCTGCCAGCACCAGCGCCAGCGCCAAATAATGCCTTAGCTCCAGTACTTCGCCCCGAAAAAGAACCTTCGCCACCAGCACAAACACCAAGAGCGCAATGGCCTCCTGGATGACCTTCAGCGCCACAAGGGAAAACGGCCCACCTAACCCCTTGTACCCAATGCGATTGGCCGGCACTTGCAGAAGGTACTCGAAAAACGCCAGGCCCCAACTGCCTAAAACGACGAGCAGCCACGCTTTGAGGGAGAGGTTCTGGTTAGGCTGGGCTCTCAGGTGGCCGTACCACGCTAAGGTCATGAAGACATTAGACAGGACGAGGAGCCCCACTGTGGCAAATCCGCGTTCCCACATAGGTTTAGGCCATTTGGCCGGCAGCCCGGAAGAAGGGTATCACATCCCGTACATTCGTCAGGCCCGTCACAAAGAGCAGGAAACGTTCCAGCCCCAGCCCGAAGCCGCTATGCGGCACTGTCCCGAAGCGGCGCGTGTCTAAGTAAGCCTGATAGGCGGTGAGGTTCATGTGCCGGCGCTGCATCTCGGCTTCCAGGCGGTCCAGGCGCTCCTCCCGCTGAGAGCCGCCAATCACTTCGCCAATCCCCGGGAAAAGGACATCAAAAGCGGCCACGGTCTTGCCGTCGTCATTCTGACGCATATAGAAGGCCTTGATGTCGCGGGGGTAGTTGTACACGATCACGGGGCGCTGGGCGTAGGTTTCCACGAGGTAACGTTCGTGCTCGGCCTGCAGGTCGGTGCCCCATACCGGCGCATAGGCGAATTCTCGGCCGCTTTTTTGAAGGATGTCAATAGCCTCGGCGTAGGAGAGGCGGAGGAAGACGCTTTCTTTGACGCTTTCTAAGCGGGCCAGGAGATCGGGATCATAGCGCTCGGTGAGGAAGGCCAGCTCGTCGGCATAGTGGCGGAGCACGTAGCGGATAAGGCTCTTGAGGAGGTCTTCGGCGAGGTTCATGGTATCTTCCAGGTCGAAGAAGGCCATTTCGGGTTCTATCATCCAGAATTCAGCCAGGTGGCGAGGGGTATGGGAGGGTTCGGCCCGGAAGGTAGGACCAAAGGTATAGACGCGTCCAAGGCCCATGGTGAGGATTTCCGCGTCTAACTGACCACTGACAGTCAGGTAGGCCGGCCGCCCAAAGAACGCCGTGGGGTCCGGGTCTTCGGTCGTGATGACCTGGAAAAGCTGTCCGGCCCCTTCGCAGTCCGATGGCGTGAGAATGGGCGTATGCACATAGACAAAGCCCCGCTCATGAAAAAACTGATGAATAGCCAATGAGACGCCATGCCGAATGCGGAAAACCGCCTGATAGGTGCGGGTTCGTACACGCAAGTGTGCGATCTCCCGGAGGAATTCCAGGGAGTGGGCTTTTTTCTGGAGGGGGTAGGTCTCAGGGTCAGCCGAGCCGAGGAGGGTATAGGCTTGCGCCTGCAGCTCAAAAGGCTGCGGCCGGTCCGGCGTCGGGACAAGCTGACCAGTGATGGTGAGACTGGCACCCGTGTGCAGCTCGGCTTCTATCCGCTCGCGGGAAATTTTGTCATGCGGGAGGACAACCTGGAGGGAGCGGAGGGTGGAGCCGTCGGTGATTTCGGCGAAGCTGACGGCCTTCGTGGAGCGGCGCGTGCGAATCCACCCACTGATAGTGAGGGTTTCATTAAGGGGTGGATTGTCATAGAGGTCGGCAATGGTAGGTCTGAGGCTCCGTGGTTCGTACAGCCCAGGATGTTTCGGCATGAGGCAAAGGTAGGGGGGATTTTAGCTTACGCCCGCCGGCAGCTCCCGGAAGTTATAGAGCTGGTCCCGTAGCCGCGGCTCAAAGCCCGCCTCGCGAATGACCCGTTGGATCTCCGACGCAGAAAAGCGATACCGTGCTCCCGCTGCCGAGACGACGTTCTCCTCGATCATGATAGACCCCATGTCATTGGCGCCGGCGTGGAGGCATATCTGGGCCACTTCGGGGCCGACGGTGAGCCAGGAGACCTGGATGTTAGGGATATTCGGCAGCATCAAGCGGGAAAGGGCCAGCATGCGCACGTATTCGGTAGGCGTGACTTGGTTGCGGACACCTCGGACGCGTTTGAGCTTGGTGCCCTCATCCTGAAAAGGCCACAAAATAAACGCCGTGAACCCGAGACTATCGGCTGGCTTCTCGGCTTGGAGCGCCCGGATTTTCTCTAAGTGGATGAAGCGCTCCGCGATAGTTTCCACATGCCCAAACATCATCGTAGCGCTGGTGGGGATTTTTAGCCGGTGGGCCGTGCGCATGACATCAAGCCACTGGTCGGCCGTGCACTTGCCAGCGGAGATGAGCTTACGTACGCGGTCGACAAGGATCTCCGCTCCAGCACCTGGCAAAGAATCCAGCCCCGCCGCTCGCAGCCGCACCAGCGCTTCCTCATAAGTCAAGCCGTCTTTTTCACATATATGTACAATCTCGGAAGGGCTGAGCGCATGAAGTCGCAGATTCGGATACCAGCTTTTGAGCTTACGAAAGAGGTTTTCGTAGTAAGCAATACCCAGGTCGGGATGGTGCCCCCCCTGAAGTAGCAGCTGGTCCCCGCCTAGAGCCAGGGTTTCTTCTATTTTGCGCTTGTAGGTTTCGTCGTCGGTGATGTAGCCCTCCGGGTGACCCGGCGGCCGGAAAAAATTGCAAAACTTACAGTTCGCCACGCAGATGTTGGTGGTGTTGACATTGCGGTCTATCTGCCAGGTGACGATAGTGGGCGTATCCGCCTTCAGCCGCAGCCGCAGAAGGTGTGCCGCCTCCATAAGCAGGGGTAACGGGGCGTGATGATAGAGGTACACGCCTTCCTCTACGGAGAGGAACTCCTGCGCAAGAGACTTCTCTAAAAGGTCGTACACACGCCTGTCCATCTGTTTACTCAACAAAATAACTTCACTTCGCTCGTACGCAAAGAGGAGTTTCTATGCAGACCGGATGGGGCTGAGAGGGCCAGAAGCCGGCTAAAGGCCTCCTTACACCGCCGCCTGGATTATCTCTTTCAGAAGCCTTTCTACTTCCTCCGCCACGGACTCCAGCCCTTTCGCGCCAAAACCGCCCAAAAGCATCGTCGGCGGCAGCGTCTCCACTACCGTCTCACCACCCCGCTCATAAATCACAATCCGACACGGCAACGCATTCGCAATCGCCGGCTCTACCCCTAAAACCGCCCGTGCATGATAAGGCGAACACACCTCTACCACTATCACCGAATAATCTATCGGCATACCCTTCGACTGTAAAATAGCCGTCATATCATGCACCGCTAAAACACCTAAACCTTTCGCTTTGGCGGTCTCTTCTACCTTGAGCCGTACCTCAGCGGCGGGCTTCGCCGTGCGATACACAAGACGAG
>JAPYWM010000151.1 GCA_028276345.1 Sphingobacterium sp. | reverse complement strand
GAGCGGTCTAATTCTACACGCAAGCCGGCTTGGTAGGCCTTTTCATAGACGGATTCGGCGTAGGGGAGGAATTTATCGCTGATGGGAAGAATTTTGACTTGGGTGGGGGCGAGCCAAAGGGGGAGCTCGCCAGCGGTATGTTCAAGGAGGATGCCGATGAAACGTTCGAAAGAACCCAAGATGGCCCGATGAATCATAACGGGCGTGTGGGGTTGATTATCGGGGCCGATGTAGGTAAGGCCGAAGCGGCGCGGCATAGAGAAGTCCAGCTGAATAGTCCCCAACTGCCAGCGGCGGCGTAGGCTATCCCGAACGAGAATATCTATTTTAGGGCCGTAGAAGGCGCCATCGCCGGGATTGATCTGATAGGGAAGGCCAGCGGCTTGGAGGGCCTTTTCAAGGGCGGTCTCGGCTTCGTTCCAAAGTTCTAAGGAACCGATGTAGTTTTCGGGGCGGGTGGAAAGGTAGATTTCCCGCTCCGTGAAGCCAAAGGCTGAATAGACTTCATCCACTAAGCGGAGGAGGGTTTGAATTTCGGGCTGAATCTGCTCGGGCGTGCAGTAGATATGGGCGTCGTCCTGCGTGAAAGCCCGCACCCGAAATAGCCCAGTCAATACCCCCGAAAGCTCATGGCGATGGACCAGCCCATACTCAAAGAGCCGCAGCGGCAAATCCCGATAAGAGCGGGGATGCGTGCGGTAAACGATGGTGCTGCCGGGGCAGTTCATGGGTTTGACCGCGTAGGGCGCCTCGTCAATCTGCGTAAAGTACATGTTTTGGCGGTAGTTTTCGTAGTGGCCGGACTGTTCCCAGAGTTTTTGGGTGAGGATGATGGGGGTTTGGATCTCTTCGTAGCCGTAGCGGTAGAGTTTTTGTCGGAGCCATTCTTGGAGGGCGTGGCGCAGACGCATGCCCTTAGGGTGCCAAAAGGGAAATCCGGGCCCCTCCTCGTGAAAAGAAAACAAATCTAACTGCTTGCCTAAGAGCCGGTGGTCGCGCCGAGCTGCCTCTTCCAGCTGATGAAGATAGGCCGAGAGCTCCTCCTGCGAAGGGAAGCTAATGGCATAGACCCGGGTCAGCTGGGGATTGCGGCTATCGCCCCGCCAGTAGGCCCCCGCCAGCGAAAGCACCTTCACCGCCCTAATCACCCCCGAATCCCACAAATGCGGACCCCGACAAAGGTCCACAAACCCCCCCGACTCATAAAAGGTTATAGGCTCCTCCGGGGGAAGCTCTCGAATGATTTCCTGCTTGTACGGGTTTTGACGTTTTTCATAATAGGCGAGAGCCTCTTCCCGAGGGACGACCTTTCGGCGAAAGTACTCCGGCTGTGCAGCAAGCTCCAGAAACTTCTTTTCTATTTTTTCAAAGTCCTCTGGGGAAGGGCCATTACCGCCAAAGTCTACATCGTAGTAAAAGCCCTGTTCAATGGGGGGGCCGATCGTGAGCTTGCAGTGGGGCCAGAAAGATTCCAGCGCTTCGGCCAAAATATGGGCACTGGAGTGCCAGAAGACATATTTGCCTTCGGGATCGTCCCAAGAGAGCAGTCTAAACTGCGTATGCCCATTTACGGGGGCCGCTAATTCATGAATCCCGGCCGGGGTCTTCGCCGCTAAGATCGTCGTGCCAGCGGGAAGGCCCAAGCTTTTCAGCACTTCGTAGAGGGGGGTCTCAGGAGAGGCTTCGACTTCGTAGGGCTGGCCTTGCCAGATAAGCGTGATGCGCGGCATTGTGTGCAAAGATAGGCCTATGGCGCTAAGGACGATGCGCTCGGAAATAAGCGTAGAGGCTGCTCATAAAACCTGCCAAACCCAAACCCAGTAAATAGCCATAGAGACTACGACCTGCAAAAAGATACACCAGAAGGGCTGTAAAGGCCCCGACCACATAAGCAGAGCGGTAATGGTGAATATGGCCTTTGGCGGAAAGCAGATTGGGAAGGAGGTTAGCCTCTACACTCCAAAGGAGGCTCACCAAGAGCGCAAAAAGGTACGGCAGGCGTGCCGGACGGTATTCGGGACCGGGGAAATAGTCCCAGACTAAGGCCCATAAAGCCGCCCCTATGTAGAAAACCCCCACTCTCAGCCAAAGACGCCCCCGGTAAACCCGATACAGCTGATGGGGAGAGGCCGGGGATTGAACCCACCGAGGATACAAGTAAAGCACGATCTGTCCAGCGACTTGGCGGAGGTTGAGGGGCAGGAGGGTAGCCCAGCGCCAATAGGCCAAAAGGATCGGACTTTGGCTACGCCACCCTAAGAGCCAGGCCGGCAAGAAGAAAATCGCCTCTAAGGCGAGATTCCCCACATAGGCCTCCCAGGCAAAGCGCCAAAATCCAGGTAAGGATAGCGACTTGCGATAAGCGGGCAAAGGGAGAAGGAGAAAACCTAATAGGAGGATCGCAAACCCTTGGAGGGCCTTGGCCCAAGCGGCTCCCGGTAGAGCGCCTTTCCAGGCTCCTCCCCACACCAGCGCTAGTCCTAGAAAAGTGTGAGCCATTTGCCAGCGGGCTAAGGGGAGATTCTGATAGCGACCCCGAAAATAACTCCGAAGCACTTCTCCTACCAGCTGGCTCCACAGCGCAGGGAGAAAGAACAACGTAGTATGACGTACGGGGGCAGGCACTGTCAGAGCTAAGGCCATGAGCGCGAGGGAGCCCACCAGAAGGCCATAGCGGGCCTCCCGAAGCGCTTGCCAGAGGAGGGCGGCGCTATCCACCTCAGGTAAAGCCGCATACCGAAAAGTAGCCGCAGGCACGCCGAAATGCGTTAGAGCCACTACGCCTGCCCACAGCCCCATAGCCCAACTCCACACCCCAAACTCCTCCACCGAAAGAAGCAGCGAAAGGCCCAGCGCCTCTAAGAAAGGCTGCCCCCGACTAACCACAAAGGAAAGCAGGTAAGCCCAGGCATCCCGCCCCACTTTCCAAAGGTAGGGAGCGCGAGGATGTGGGGGGAATTGGTCTGGGCGCCGCCCCACCCAAAAATCCCACCGATCCCCCTACCTTCGCCTCATGCCCCTCCTCATCTCCGCTTCCGGTATCCGCGGCACCACCCAAGGACAACCCCACCACAACCTCACCCCCCTCGACGCAGCCACCTGGACAGCCGCCTGGGCCGCCTGGCTCCGAGAAACCCACGGCAAACCCGTCCCCATCCTCGTCGGACAAGATGCCCGCCCCAGCGGAACCATCCTCCGCCCCATCGCCATCCAAATCCTGCGCGCCTTCGGACATGAGGTCTGGGATGCCGGCCTCACCACCACCCCCACCCTCGCCTTAGCTATCCCCGCCCTCGGCGCCGCAGGTGGACTCCTCCTCACCGCCTCCCACAACCCCGCCGGCTGGAACGCCCTCAAACTCCTCAACGAACACGGCGAATTCCTCCCACCCCACGCCCTCCAAACCATCCAAGAACACCTCAAAAACCTCTCCTTCCCCGCCACCGAATCCCCAGGCCCCGTCCAACCCGCCGAAAACCTCCTCTCCCTCCACATCCAAGCCATCCTACGCCAAGAGATTTTACCCTTGGAGGCTATCCGAGCGCGGCGGTTTCGGGTAGTGTTGGATGCCATCAATAGCGGAGGAGCCTTATATATACCCCCCCTCTTAGAAGCCCTCGGCGTCCAAGTCGCAAAGGTCCTCCATAGCGAGCCGCACGGGCGCTTTGCCCATCCGCCCGAACCTCTCCCCCACCACCTCACCGACCTCTCCCATGCCGTCCAAGAAACCCATGCCGACCTGGGCATCGCCGTAGACCCCGATGTAGACCGCGTCGCCTTCTTCTTACCAGATGGAACTCCTTTCGGAGAGGAATATTCGCTGGTAGTGGCGGCAGACTACATCTTATCTCAGCAAAAGGGGCCAGTCGTTGCTAATCTCTCTACCACCCAAGCCGTGCAGCAAATCGCTGAGCGGTATGGCGTACCTTTCCATGCCAGTGCAGTGGGTGAATACCATGTCGTTA
>JAPYWM010000150.1 GCA_028276345.1 Sphingobacterium sp. | reverse complement strand
CGGTATAGAAGAGGAGCGCATGGGTAGGCACTTCGCCGTAAAGTTCATAAAACATTCCCCAGCCATTGGGCCCCTCAATGGGCTTCTGGAGGATGTCAGTGGCCCGAATAGCGTGCTTGTAGATGAGTTTGTTGTAGATGCGGAGGGCCTCTCGGGGGGATTTATGGAGGGTTTTTAGGTCGTGTGCGGTGATGTGCCAGTAGGCATCCAGGTCGGGAAAGTACAGGTCAAACCAGCAAGAGTCCCGCGGGACGTATTGGACCTTAGCGTAGGCGGGATAAGCCAATCTAACTGGACAGGCCTGACAATCCAGCGTGTCGTAACGGCCCATAGGCGGCATCTCCAGCTTAGGATAAACCTTCGGGCGGGGAAGCGTCGGGGCCTGGCACGAGGCGATAAGCCCGCACCCGATCAATCCGATAAGGCGTAGCCTCCACGATCTCAAATAGGTAGTTCTCATAGGGGATTTTTTCACCTTTTTGCGGGATATGGCCGGCAAGCGAAAGTAAGAAGTCGGCCAGATTTTCGGCCTGGCGGGCCTGCGGCTGCTCAAAAAAGTCCTCGGGTAACTCTAAGAGACTCCGCACCAGTACTAAGGGCACCTGCGCCTGAAAGAGAAGGCTTCCATCTGGCTGGATTTCGTAGCCCATGTCGGGGCTGCGGTCTTCCTCCCCATATCCAAAGACAATCTCCAAAAGCCGCTGGAGCGTAATGACCCCCGCCGTAGCTCCATACTCATCTACCACGATAGCCAGATGCTGCCGGCTCGCCCGCAGCTCCATGAAGACGGCATAGGCCGCTTTGTTTTCTGGCACGAACTGCGCAGGCCGTAAAAGCCCTTGCCAGTTTTCCAGCGTGTCATTCTGCCAGTAGGGCAAAAGGTCTTTCAAGTATAAAACGCCCCGAATGTCATCCAGGCTTTCGCCATAGACTGGAATACGGATGTAAGAGAGTTTCTGAATAGCCGCCTTGACTTCGGCCCAGGTGTAAGAGACAGGAATAGCTTTCATGTCTATGCGGGAGATCATAAAGGCTTTTACGGGAAGGGTGCGCAGGAGAATGAGGTTGCGTAGCGTGTGACGTTCAATGCCCGGGAGGGCATCTTGGGGGAGGTTCTCCACCATCTCGAGCAGGGCGGTAGGTGCATGGGAGAGGGGTATGTTTCTTTCTAACCTTTCACGCATCTTATCCAAGATTAGCGCCAAGGGGTACGTTAGTGAAAAGATAATCTGCACGAGGATGGTGCCGAGTTTGATTATTTTTTCTGGGATGGAGAGGGCGATGGTTTTGGGGAGGATTTCGCCTAAGAAGATGATGCTGGTGAGCGCTGCGGCGCCTCCCAGAATTTCCCCGTAGGGCCAGGCGTAAGCCTGACTGAGGTCAAGCATAAGCAGGGTGATACCGATGTTGGCGAAGGTATTTCCGATCAGGAGGGTAGCTAAAACTTTTTCTGGTACTTGGTGGAAAAATCGCAGCCAATGGGCCCAGAGACGTTCTGGATACTGACTGAAAAGGGCTTCTCGGCGCTCCTCGTTCAAGCTAAAAAAAGCCACCTCATAGCTGGAAAAGATGGCTGAGAGAAGGAGGAGAAGCGATAAAGTGATTACGGAACTGAGAGGGTCCACCTCGTACCCTGCAAAGCTACGGAATTTTTGAGAGGCGGGGTGGGGGCGATACTAAGAAAGCCCAGGTGAGGGTGATGAGGCGGCTCCCCACGAGTGCTAAGAGAGCGCCTTCCAGCGACCGGAGTCCGAGTCCGAAAAGCAGGAGGGCTGTCAGGCTGAGGCTTAGACTTACTTCCAGGATGGCGGCAATGAGGTTGAGCCGTGTGCGGCCGGTGTGGATGAAAAGGCCCTTGTGATAGGCAAGGAGCGACACGAGGAAGGGGGTGATGAGGGAGAGGAGAAGGCCCTTTTGGGCGAGGGGGGAGATTTCGGCTGGCAGGCCATAGAGCTGCGGGAGCCACCAGCCGGAAAAAGCCGGCCAAGCGATGAGGCCTAAACCCGCTGTGGCCCCCACGGCGATGCCCACCCCATACGTCAGAAGCCATCGGCGCAGCCGCGTGCCCATTAGCACGATGACTACCTCCTGATAGGCTACGCCTAAACAGCTAAAAAGAAACACCGTACTGGTTACAGCCGGGAAGACTGCCAGGGAGGGGAGGGCTTCACGACCCTTAGCCATGAGAAAGGTGAGGAGAGGGTTTAGGGCGACGTGGATGACAGAAGTGAGGAGAAGCGGCGTATAAAAGTGCCATAGGCCGACAAGGCCCAGAAGGGGTCTGGTAGACCGCTGCGGGAGCCTTTGGAGGTGGCGATGGGCCCAGAAGCGGGCAGCAAGCATTTCACCGATGACACCGGCGGAAAGGCTGGCGGCCCCGACCCAGGCTCCCGGCCAAGCTAAAAAAGCCTTTAGGCCTAAGGCGCAGGCCCCCATGCTCAAAAGGCGCACGACCGTTCCCGCCGTAACCAGCTTAGACTGCCCTCGGGCGATCAAAATCCCCTGCCACAGCCGCCGATACCCAATCGCCGCCGGCCAAGGAATCAAAAGCCACACCGCCCCCTGCACTAAATGCGCCACTGACTGCGGTAGATTCCAGAAAAGCTGGTTGAGCTTCGTAAAAACAGGTGGCACCCCGATAAATGCCATCAGTAGGGAAAGCGGAATATTGAGAAAGCTCGCAAAGCGGAAGAGACTCTCGTACTGGGGACGACTGGTGCCTAAGGCTGCCCCAGCGCTCAGGAGCATCATGATGGGGGATTCCACCAGCATGGCGATGGCAAACGCCACGGAAAAGGCCGCGAGGTTTAGCGTGGGGTCGCTCAGCCGGCTGATTACCGCTACAACGAAAGGCCCCTCCACAGACATCATGAGCCAGGTCAGCGCTAAGGGGTACCACAAGCGGGTAATGACCCAAAGCTCCCCCCGCCGGGAAAAGGTCATAGGGTTACCTTCTGCTGGGCCTTGGCCTGACCCTCCCGCATGATATGTTCAAGAACCGCAAGCGGCTGGTAACCCGCCAGCACCGCCTGATGAAAGAATACCGTCGCTGGCGTGAGCCCCGGCAGCGTATTAACCTCCAGCGTCCAGAAATGCACTTCCCCCGTCGCCTCTACAATCTGCACGAAGCCATCCACCCGGGCATAGCCGTGAATACCTACTGCTCGGGCTATAGCAGCCACCTCCGCCTGAACTTTTTGGAGGGCGGCGTGGTTTTGGGCGGGGTCTTCGGGGAAAAGCCGGGCAGGCGTTACATTCTGCCCTGCCCCTGCTAAAAACTTCTCCTCCAGCCGTAAAATCCCCTCGGCCTTCACGGTCTCACTGGGTAAAAACACCTCATAACGTATCGTATCCCCTTCCGTGTGGGTGATAAGGCCTGCGGTAACCTCTATCCACCTTTCGCCGGGGCGGCTGTGTAGGTAGCTTTCTATGAGGACCTCGTTTTTGCGGGGGAAGGGTTCGCCGGGAAGAATAGCCAGGGCCTTTTGCCAGGCGGGCGGTATCTCCTCGCCGTCCCGCAGCATCACGGACAAGTAGGTGCGGACGGTCTGGGTATCAGAGAGGATGCGTACAGCGCTGCTGCACCCTTCATCGGTAGGCTTGCCAATCCAAGGATAGTCGCCCAGCCGCTCAGAAAGTAGGCGTAGGACGCTTTCGGGGTCTTCTTGCCAGTCGGCGCGCTTTACCCGAACATGGGGCGGGACACGAAAACCATGCTTTTGTAGGTGCTCATGGGTGGCGTATTTATCCATGAGGAGGGCACAGACGGCGGGACGGCTGCCATTGTAAGGGAGTCGTAGCCCTTCCAGGATGGTCTGTACCGTGCCATCTTCGCCGGGCCGCCCATGCAGGGCCAAAAACACGAAATCCACCCGCCCAGGCAGCTCTTCCCACCGCACTGGCCGAGCCGGGTAGGTGAGAATCCGCTCATAGGCTTCTACGTTCGTGAGCCGCTCTCGGCTGCGCAGCGTGGA
>JAPYWM010000008.1 GCA_028276345.1 Sphingobacterium sp. | reverse complement strand
TCTGAATGGCGGGGAAGGCCTTCATGGCGAGAGGAGGGGTTGGAGGACGACGATGCCCAGGAGGTCCGGCGGAAAGACCGGCACCAGGCGAAGGTCGCGCTGGGCTTCCCGCATGGCCTGACGAAGGTAAGCATCCGAACGAGATTTCAGGGGCCCCGTCTGAAGCTCCGGCCGAAGGACCTCCGCAGCAACTGGAATGCCCCCGCAATCCCACTAGGTAGGCAGTCGGCACTATCGTAGGGGGCGGCATAGCAACCTCTGCATAGGGCAAGTATGCTACCGTCGGCGGTGGGATCAATGATGCGGGCCTGCCACAATGTATAGCTTTGCAGAATGCATTCATCTGTGGTTTGGGGAGGGGTCATGGGGTTACTTTACTTGCTACCCCTATATGGACAGGCCCCCAGCTGGCTGTGGGCGCGCAGCGGCACCGGCAGCCTCAATGATGAAGTGTATGCGGCTATCGTTATTCCGACCTCGCCGCCGCGAGTCGCTATTGGCGGAGAGTTTTCCAGTCCGGTGCTAAACTTAGGGAGTGCCACCCTGAGCTGTCCGGGCAGCGGTCTCTTTACCGCTTGTGCCTTTGTAGCTGTGTATGATGTACAGGGGACGCTTCTCTGGGCCAGTAGCGCCGGTAGCGCTGATCCCAATCGCATCACGAGCCTGGCTGCGGATACAGCGGGCAACCTAATAGCCGTAGGGACCTTCTCTGCCAGCAGTCTCGCTTTTGGTAGCATTGTCCTCACCAATGCGGGCTTCTCGGATGCTTTTGTTGTCAAGTACGACCCCAGTGGCACGCCCCTCTGGGCTTTGGCTATCGGGGGCCCTTCATGGGAGGAAGCCACGGGCGTCGCAACCGATTCTTTCGGGAATATCTACCTTACGGGCCACTTTGAGAGTAGCCAGCTTGCGGTGGGTTCTGTCACGCTAACAAACGCGGGCAGTAACACCAAGGACATTTTCCTTATCAAGCTCTCGCCCCAGGGGCAGGTGCTCTGGGCGCAGTCGTTTGGCGGCCCGGATGTTGATTTTGGGCAAGCTATTGCCGTCGGTCCCACAGGTGATGTGGCGATTACGGGTGTTTTCCAGAGTAATGGCTTTACGATCGGCGCAACTGCCCTCACCAGCAGCGGCCAGGCCGACATCTTCGTGGCCCGGCTGGATGCGAATGGGCAGCCCCTCTGGGCCCAAAAAGCCGGCGGTACCGACAGCGAGATACCCTTTGGGATCGCCTTTGATCCTACTGATCACATCGTGGTGGTGGGTACTTCCTGGAGTAACCCCCTCACCTTTGACAGCCAGAACCTTCCTAACCAGGGCAGCAATGACCTCTTTATAGCAAAGTATCGCCCGAATGGCCAGCTTCTGTGGGTGCGTAGTAGCGGCGGCCCCGATAGTGAAGAAGCGCATGCCGTTGCCACCGACGTCAGCGGCCGTATCTATGTGGCGGGTTACTTCGCCAGTGCTGGGATTTCGTTTGGGAGCGTCAGCCTACAATCCAGCGGCGGTGCGGATGCCTTTGTGGTGGCTTACGACCCACAGGGGCAGCCCCTCTGGGCCCAGAAAGCCGGCGGTTCCCTCTATGATAAAGCCTACGCCCTCGCCACAGATGCCCATGGAGACCTGTATGTGGGGGGCAGCTATATGAGTAATCCGGCGAGCTTCGGCAGTACTACCCTTCCGAATGACCAGGCGTACGATGCGTTCCTGGCTAAGTTAGGCGCGGGCACAAGTGCTCTGTCTGCCTCTTCCCAGTCTGGCTTTCACCTCAGTCCGCTGTCAGCGCCCGGACTGTATCAGATTTTTGCCAGCAACCGCCACCAGCCGCTTCCCTGGCGCCTCTATACGATGTTGGGCACGCCCGTATGCGAGGGCCTGCTGGATGGGCCGGCGTATGTACTGGACATCTCTTCCCTGCCAAGTGGCGTGTACGTCCTTTCAGTAGAAGGGCACAAGTGGCTCCTTTTGCGCTAATGGAAATCCCGGTATAGCCCTTTTGCAGGGTGCCGCTGCTTGGTTCGGACAGGCCCATGGGCTTAGAGCACGCTTGCCGCAATATGGTATAGCTTTGCAGGGTGCGTTCTTCTGCTCTTACGTAAAAGACAACCCTGCCCTATGCTTGAAATCACCCTTTCCCGCCTAAGGCGAGAAGCCGAGGCCCTACGCCAAAACCCCCTGGAGGTCCTCCTGAGGTGGGGGCAAGAAAGTCCCGCCTGGGAAGTCAAACTGCCTTTTCAGCGGGTGTATCTGCTCTTTGCGCCGGAGGCAGTGGAGGCGGTTCTTCTCTCCCGTGGCGTTACGAAAGAGACCTTTCAGTACCGGGCATTAGGGCGGCTGACGGGGCCGGGCCTCTTAGTGAGCGATGGCGAAAAGTGGCGCGAAAGCCGCCGCCTGCTCAATCCCCCCTTCAGCAGTAAGCACCGGCAAGCCTGGCAAACCCGCTTTTCCCACATCGCAGAAGCTTTCTTTGACTCGTGGCAGGCCGGGGAAGCGCGCGACCTGGAAGCTGGTATGATGGCGCTCTCGCTCCAGTTCTTAGGGGAGGCCTTCTGGGGGCATCCCTTAGAAGAAAACCTCACAGAGACGGTCATTGCGGCTTTGGACCACCTGGTAAAGGGGATGCAGGACCCGCTGCTGGCTCTCAATCCCCGGCGCTATTGGCGCTGGCGCCGCCTCAAAAAGCGCCTTTCGGAAGCAGCCCACCTGCTTGCGCAGCACCCTACACTCGCTAAGCTTCCGCCGGCGCAAGCCCGTGCCGAGGCTTTGACACTCCTCATTGCCGGCCACGAAACCCTCGGTAGCGCCCTCACGTGGAGCCTCTACCTGCTCTCTCACCACCCCCACTACTTCGCAAATGTCGCTGAGGATTACACCTGGGCGCAGCTCGTCTTTCACGAAGCGCTTCGGCTCTACCCGCCGGCGTGGATCATCACCCGGCGCCTTCGTCAGCCCCTGAGCCTCGGCCAGGTACAGCTCCGCCCCGGGAGCCTCGTCATCCTCTCGCCCTACATCACCCACCGCCTATCCTTCCCGGATGGGGAAGCCTTCCAGCCAGAGCGCTTCCTCACCGAGCGGGCCGAACCCAGTGGGCGGTACTTTCCCTTTGGGCTGGGCCCCCGCCTCTGCATCGGCCGGGACATGTCGCTCATAGAAGGGCCTGTGGCTCTCCAAGCCTTTGCCCAGCGGTTTCGGCTGGAACCTTTACCCGACCCCGGCCTCTGGCCCAGCGTTACCCTCCGCACCCGGAACGGCCTCCCCGCCCGCCTTCTGAAAACCACCCCCGACTAATCCCCCCTCCTACATTCCATAAGGCACCCGTAGCGGATTCTGCGCTAATCCAACCCCCAGTACGCCCGCACTTGACGGAGGTCTTCGGCGATCTGCCGCTGCATAGCCTTTTCGGAGAGGCCTTCCTGGTGCGGGCGAAGGAAAGCTACGATGTCTACGCGGAGAGTTTTGCCGTAGAGGGCGGGGCCCTCCCAGCCGAGGAGGTGGGCCTCCAGAAGGCCCTGCGGCGAGAGGTAGAGCATAGCCGGATAGCTTTTCCCGACGTGCGCCTGGCCAGCATAGACGCCGGGGGGCGGAAGGGCCTTTTCGGCAGGCCAGGGGAGATTAGCGGTGGGCGTGCCAAGCTGGCGGGCTATCTGCCGGCCCATTTCCACGCGCCCTTCCACAAAGTAGGGCCGCCCAAGTAGCCGTGCCGCCTCCACTACTGCCCCCGCCTGAATAAGCCGCCGAATACGAGAGCTGCTGACAGGCTGGCCCCCCTCTAAAAGGGGAGGAACTTCCTCCACCTGTAGCCCGTGCCTCCGCAAAAAGGTGGCATCCCCTGCCCGCCCTCGCCCAAAATGGTGATCATACCCCAGCACCAGCTCCTTGGGGGCACTTAGGTCCTGGAGCCAGTCCGTTACGTAGATTTCGGCGGGGAGGGCCGCTATTTCCGGCGTAAAGGAGATGACCCGAACTACCTCTACCCCCTGCCCTTCTAAGAGGTGGAGCCGCTCTGGCAGGAGCGTGAGGAGGGGCACTGTTTCGCCTCGGAGGACCTGCCGGGGATGGGGATGGTAGAGCCACACTTCCACGAAGGTGCCCAGCGCTTGGGCCCGGGAGCGAGCCACACGCAGGAGGGCCTGGTGCCCTCGATGCACCCCATCAAAGGTGCCCAGGGTGAGAATGCCGCCCCGAGGGCCCGCCTGCCGATCATGGACGACCTGCATCAGGCTGGATAGCTTGGCTTACCGTATAAGGGCCAATAGCGGTGCGCCGTAAAGCCGCTAAATAGCCTCCACATCCGAGCTTCTCCCCGATGTCCCGTGCCAGACTCCGCACATAAAAGCCCTTCCCGCACCCAATCCGTAAAAGCACCCGCTCCGGCGGGTCGTAACGAACTACTTCCAGCCTATACACTACGACAGGGCGGGACGGAAGATCGGCTGCCTCGCCCGCACGAGCTAACGCATAGGCCCGCTTTCCCTGCACTTTCAGCGCCGCGTAAGCTGGCGGCCGCTGCCATATCTCCCCCTGAAAATCCGACAGTACCGCCTCCCACTCTGCCAGCGAGAGCCGCGGCGCTTCCCCCACCCGCTGCGGCGCAAACTCCGCATCATCCGACGCCGTCCGATAGCCTAACCGAATCAACGCATAGTACTCCTTCGGTAGAGTCATCAGGTGGGTCAAGGCTTTCGTTTGCGCTTCCGTGCCGATGATGAGAAGGCCGGTGGCGAGGGGGTCGAGCGTCCCCGCATGGCCGGCTTTCCGGCACCGAAAGCGGCGCTTGACCCATTCCACCGCTCGGGTGGACGTCCAGCCATAAGGCTTATCTATGAGGAGAATTTCCCCGCGGCCCACACCAGCCATACCCCTATCCCCAAAGCTATGCGATACCAACCAAACGGCCGCATTCCCCACCGCATCCACACCGCTACAAGGAACCGCATGGCTGCCAGCGCCACGAGAAAGGCCACGGCCATTCCCACCAGAAGTATCGCCGTACGCTCGCCCGTCCAGACGATGGGGCTTTTGAGGAACTTATACGCTGCTGCGGCGCCCAGGGTCGGCACCGCTAAAAGAAAGGAGAATTCGGCCGCTTCCTGGCGGGAAAGGCCCATGAGCCGCCCCCCAAATAGCGCCGCCGCCGCCCGAGATACCCCCGGCACCAAACTGATACCCTGGATGAGCCCGATACCCAATGCCTCCTGCCACCGAAGCGCTTCTATGCCCTTCTGGGCCGCAGCGAACCACCTATCCATCAGGAGAAGCACCACGCCCCCCCCTATGAGCGCACCGGCTACCACCAGCGGCCTGTCGAGAAACGCCTCCACATAATCATGCAAAAGGTACCCCATCAGGGCTGTCGGCACAAAGGCCGCCCCTACCAGCACATACAACTTTGGCTGCCACAGCCGGGAAAAGCTGTGTACTACCACCGCCAAAATCGCCCCACCCTGGATGATGATCTCAAAGTCCTGCACAAAAGTCTCTTTCGCAATCCCCAAAAAGCTGGAAGCCAGCACCAAGTGCCCCGTGGAGGACACCGGCAAAAACTCCGTGAGGCCCTCTATGACCGCCAAAAAGAGGGCTTCCCACCAGCTCATCGTTTCAGGATCGCGTAAAGGAGCGTCCCGAATCCGCCCATGATGACCACGGGTGCGATGTAGAGAGCCGGAGAAAATTCTTTCGCGTCCACGAAATGGGCCGGTACCAGGAGCAAGCTATACCCGATAAGCAGCAGGATAGCCCCTGCGCCTAAAAGGAGGTAGTTTGGCCGGCGAAAGGGCATAGCATCGACGGCTGGGGTGGGGCGGGTAGCTTTCCCTGTCGGCGTGGGCTGAGGGTTTTTCCGGGTCTGGGTAGGCTGCGTCATACTATTTTCTCTAAGGTTTGGTGCAGAAAGCGGCGAATGGCCATCTTACTGGCTAAAAAGCCCATGAGGGCACCCAGTAGGGTCAGCACACCATATACGAAGCCAAGCCGCATGTCCTGTAAGAGGTTCGGCAAAGGTAAGAGGTAGCGGTCAATCATCATCAGCCCTACATGCAGCAGGCTCACCGCAATCAGCGCCCCTATCACCCCCTGAAATAACCCCACCCAGATAAAGGGCTGCTCAATGTACGCCGCCGTAGCGCCTACCAGCTCCATCGTCCGAATCTCTAAGCGCCGGGAAAATATCGCCAGTCGCACCGTACTGAAGATTAGCAGATAGACCGCCACCACCAGCACCAGGCCTACCCCCAGGCCGAGCCACCCGATGAGCTTCGCCCGCGCCTCAAAAGCTGTGAGCGTCTCCAGGGGGTAGTCTATCTCACGTACGATTTCCCATTCTAAGACCCGGCTGCTGAAAAGTTTGACGCTGTCTGTGGAGATAAGCTCACCGCGTAGACGCAGCTGAAACATGGGCGGGAAGGGGTTGATGCCCTCCATAGTCCGGACAAAGTCGTCGCCCACCCGCCGGGCGAAATCGGACAGGGCTTCGTCGGGGGAGATGTACTGGACTTCTCGGACGAGGCTCTGCTGGCGCAGCCACTGCCCTAAGGCCTCAATACTCTGCGCATCCGCAGTGGGGTACAGGAGAATCCGATACCGGAGGTTTTCCCGGGCGCTTTCCAGGATGAGACGGCCCCCCAACAAAAAAGTCCCATAAATACCCAACACGAATAGCGCCAAGACGATACTTAGCAGCGCATGGTTAAAAGGTAGACGCGGCCCCCGCAGTAGCCCCATTCACCAAAGGTACGGCGGCACCAGGGGATACACCCCGCTCAGAAAAAATCAGGGCCTTCTTTCGAAGGGCTCTGAGAATATAAAAACCCTACCCTTCAGGGCCATTGCCCGGTATGTTTCAATTTACCCGGGAAACGGCGAGGGCCTGCATCAGCTCGCCGCAACGCACCAGGTAGATGCCGCCCGCCAGCTCAGAGATACCCACCGCCGTCAGGAGAAGCGTACAAAGGGAAGCCAAGGAAAAGTTTCCAATCCGTACAAGGGGTCTTAACCGTTCCGCCTAAGCGGGGCAGGGGTATGTATTCCGGCGGCTGCGCGGGGTTTAGCTCAGGGTTGGGGCTTCGTTGCTCCAGCCGATCCCTTACCTTTGAGCGGATGACGATGCGTGTGCGGTTTCACGGGCCGGGGTGGCCTTTGGAGCGGTATCAGCAGGGGCGCGTTCAGCTCTGGCATCTTCCTCTGCGGCGGCCGCTGAGCCGGGTGCTGTGGGTGTGGGAAGCCCCCGCGTACAAAGCCTACCATCCCCTCGTCCGGCAGGTCTTCCTGACCCTGCTCCGGGAGAGCCAACCCGACAAGCTCGCTGCCCTCCGCAGCTTGGGCTTCCGCCTGATTGAGGAGACCCACCTGGATGGCCTCATCACCGGTCTGGAAGGCCTCACCGAAAATCTCCCCGCCGCTTTGCAGATCGTACACCGCCTCTGGACAGAAGTGCCCCTGACAGAAGCAGCACTCAGGCCCATCATCGAACGCCTATCCCAGGAACGGCGGCGGGAGTGGGCTTACCCCAGCTTCCGCGCCAGCGCCTACCTTAAACAGCACCTGTGGGGCCATACCTACGCCATCGGAAGTACGCTCTCGCCCGACGACATACGCACCCTCTCCGCGGAGGAAATGCGCCACTTCTACGAGAACGTCCTGCAGAAAAGCCTCCGGCACTTGCTTGTGGTAGCGCCGACCTATCCGGCGGCCCTACGCCCCTGGCTCTCTTGGCAGGGTGCCCTCTCGTACGCGCTGCCGGTGCATAATCCGGCCTGGGGCTGGCACACCGAAGCGCATCAGGAGGCCCAGCAAGCTTCACTCCGAATAGCCTATCCGGGGCTGCGGCGCAGCAATCCCCGCTATCCCCTCTTCCGACTGGCGCTGACCCACCTGGGCGGCTACTTCGGCAGCCGCCTCATGGGAGAAATCCGCGAAAAAGGCGGCTACACCTACGGCATCTACGCCCGACCGGTAGAGACCTGGACCGGGGCCTACTTCCTGGTGGAATCAGAGCTCGACAAAGCCCGCGCCAGCGAGGCCGTCCAGAAAACCCTTGAAATCACAACAGCCTGGGCCGAGAAGCCCTTCGCCAGCGAGGAGGCCCTCGCCGAGACCCGAAACTACCTCATAGCCCGCCTGAGTCCGGAGACCCCCAGCGAATGGGTCAGCACCCTCGCCAACCTCCTGCTGCACGGCTACACCCCGGACTGGTACATCCAACAGGGAGAGCACCTGAGCCAGCTGGAAATTTCAGATTACGCGGACTGGCCGGTGGGACAGTTCGGAGAGCCGGTGGGCGGCGTGCTGGTGGGAGGGGAAGTGGGAGTGCTGGTGTAGGTTTATGATTTAGGGAAACAGGCCGCTATACCCCCCATCCGCTTTCCACTCCCTAAGCCCGTATCGCTAACGAGCACCCATCCCCCGCCTACCTCTACCCCCGCACAATACCAACTAAACCCACAAGGGCCAGCCAAGCCGGTACTATTTGGCTTGTGTTCATAGTCTCTGTACCTTTGCCCCATGTGGCTAACATACATCCTCATCGGGTTAGCGATTTTCCTGCTTCTTTCCTCCCTTAAAGTCTTGCCGGAATATCAGCGTCTGGTCGTCCTGCGCCTTGGACGCGCCCTACCCCAAGCTAAAGGCCCCGGCCTCGTGATCGTTATCCCGATCATAGACACGCCCATTCGGGTAGACATGCGTGAACGCCTCCTCGAAATCCCCAAACAAACCTGCATCACCAAAGACAACGCCCCCATCTCCATTGACTTCCTCATCTACCTGCAAATCGTAGACCCCCTCGCCTCCGTCGTGAATGTGCAAAATGTCTTTCAAGCGACGGAGGGCCTGGCCACGACGACGCTGCGAGCCGTGATCGGGGACATTGCCTTGGATGATGTACTTTCTAAGCGGGAAGAAATTAATCAAAAGCTTCGTGTGAAGCTGGACGAGGTAACCCATCGCTGGGGCGTCCAGGTCAATGCCGTGGAAATCAAGGAAATCCAGCCCCCAGCCGAAGTGCAGGAGTCCATGACCAAACAAATGGCCGCTGAGCGGACTCGCCGGGCTATGGTGACCGAGGCCGAGGGGACCAAACAGGCTGAGATTCTCCGAGCTGAGGGCGAAAAACAATCTGCTATCCTCCGTGCCGAAGCGGAGAAACAAGCCGCTATCCTCAAGGCCGAGGCCCAGCGCGAAGCCCAGCGCATCGCCGCCGAAGGCTATGCCCTCGCTCTGGAACAGATCACCCGAGCCGCCCGTACCATCGACCAAAACACCCTCCTCCTCCAGTACTTAGACACCCTCAAAAACCTCGGTACCTCCGCCTCTACCAAGTGGATCCTCCCCGTAGAAGTTACCGGCCTCGCCAAAGAAGTCTCTACCCTCTTTCAGAATAAAAATACGTAGCCTCTACATTAGCACGACCGCCACATGGCCGCATGGCTCCAAATCACATCTTCTCATCCCAGTGCCGCACACAGCTTAGACAGCGCATGCCCACAAAAGCCCACCTTCGCTACAACGATATACTCCTACCCCTTCAGCAATAGCTCACCTAAGTCTTGCATGAAACTCTCTATCTTTTCCAAAAAGTCATAAAGCAAACTCATGCTCTGCCATACTTCCATGTATAAAGGCACACAATGCTCCTCATAAGTTACACTGGCTGCTAAAATCCATAAATCGTCTTTCCGGGTCGTAACCTCTATCCAAAAAGGGAGGTTGGGCCGTCGCACCAGCTTCAATCCAGTAAGGGCAAACAGGACTCTGAGATGGGCCTTATTCAAGGGAGGTCTGAGACGGTGCCGTAAGTCTGCTTTTGGTTTTCCGTATGGATAGTTTTAGGCAGATGTAAAGAGAAATAGAGAGATTGAAAACGAGAGGGGGTAACATCAGCTCCCCCGATACTGCCCTCCGCCTGACTCTAACCTGCGTATCGTAAGGGGAGATATATTTATGAAAAACTCACCTCTAAAGTGGCAAGCCTCTCTCCCCTTCCTGCACTTTGCCTGCTCATAAAATGCTTATGGCCCTGGGGCCCATGTCTATTCAGGTTGTCTGGCTCAAGCAGGATCTGCGTTTGTACGATCACCGCCCGCTTTTGAGTGCCCTCCGGAGCGGCCCTAATTTGCTCATATATGCGGCGGTGGGCTAAGGGTGTGGGGGTTCCTTTTGATGAGGTGCCGCAGTTTGCGGTCATTCGGGGCTTGCAGAAGCATCGGGCCCAAAGGCCAGGGAGGTATGAGCCTTTCAGGCTAAGGGTGCGGACTTGAGCCTCTATGAGAGATGAGAGAACCGAAAAGAGTCTGTCCTTAGCCCCAAAGCCCCACACCTACCAAGCCCCAGCCCTTGCATGAGCAATGGAGATTTTTTCATAGATTCGCGTTTAATATGCCTCACACCCTTTACGTTTGCGAAAAGTGCGGTAAGCAGGTCCGGTGGAGCAGTTACCCGCCTCCCGGCACGGGTGGGAAATGCCCCATCACGAAGGGTAATCATGTTTGGCGACCGGCGCAGTAGCTAAGGGCGCGTAGGCAGCGCCCGGGTTTTCAGCCTTTGCGGAGGGGGGAGCTTAGTGTAGAGGCTGTCTCATAGCCCGAGGGACTCCTTGGAGGTAATGGCAAAGGGAGCCAGCGGCGAGCCTCCCATAGGGTGAGGCCCCTCCCTTTTAGCGCAGGGAGAGGCCCCACAGGGGAGAGGGGGGTTAGCATCAAGCGGGAGGAGCGGATGAAGAGGAGCTGGCCTCCTCCTCGGAAGAAGAAGCATCCTCTGAAAGGCTCAGCGGCTTACTCTCCGGAGAGGATTCTTCCTCGTCAGACGAAGAGGATTCTAAGTCCTCCCACAGTCGCCGCAGCGCGTGCTCTCGGTCAATCCCCCTGGTGTGTAAGGCTCGGTCCTTGTTGAGGAGAAGAGCAATATTTATTAGAATCAGCGGCGCTACAAAGCCGACTAACACAAGCAGGACCCCCAGAAGACCGCTTGACCCCAAGAAAAGGCAAAGACCTCCTATCAGAAGTAGACATACGATGGAGACAATGAGGGTAAGTTGTCGGGCCTCATAGATCGCGAGTTTGGTAAGAGTAGGAAATAATAGGTGGAGAAACTCAGCCTCCTCATCCGTGAAGTCCTTCGGGAAAATCTGCTCCAAATAAAAGAGGCGTCCTCCATCCAAGGGATAGATGGGGAGGATATTCATACCGCTCATGAAGGAGTTAATAACTAAGACTAAGGCCAGGGTGATAAAGAGGTACTCATGCGTGCACCCGGCACTGCCAAAGGGTATGGCCTTATTCGGAAAGAGGAGAAAGAGAATGAGATTGAATTGCGCTATCCCGAGATACCATTGAAAGTAAATCCCATTCCAGAGGACCTTTTTGAACCTTGCATGCAGGGGGAAGCCCTCCTCAAAGACGATCCCGCCTCCGAAGATATTGAGGTGGATGCGCTTGGGGGTATAGCCCATCAGGATGCCTGCATAGCCATGGCCGTACTCGTGAATCAGGACACTGAGGTGGAGACCTACGGCAAAGAGAAGGGCGAAGGGGAGCTTCAAAGAGAGGGGGTCAGGTGCAGGATGGAGACTTAGAAAGAAGTGTATCGCCAGGGCTATGCTGAGCAGGAGAGACCAGTGGGGTTTGATGGGGATGCGCAGGGCCTTTTTGAGGGCCTGCCAGCGGTCTCGCAGGCCAGAAAGCGCCTTGGTGCGCTCCTTCTTTGAGGAGGCTACCAGCAAATCCCGCAAAGGACGCCAGAAAATAAGCAAAAAAGACGGAGCCACTATGCCCAATCCAATAGGGATTAGCTCCCAGACATAGCCTCGGGGCTGATACACGTGTAAAAGCAAGATTAGGAGCAGAAACACATCTGCCAGCACTATCCAGGCCAGGAGCCGCCTGAGAAACGCCAAACGAGAACCCAAGAGACTCTTCACGAACTTCCCCGGAAAGAAACCGGCCCTGAGAAGGGACGGGTCATCCTTGGATGCAGAGAGCGAGTCGCTAAGGGCTTGGCTCCCTTTCTCTAAAAGGCTCAAAACGAGCCGCCATCCGTCCCGAAGGACGGTTCTACCGCACGCCCAAAGGGCGCGCCATACGCGCAGGGTACGCATAAATACAGGACGCGTATGCATGGGTATAGGAAGGGACTGGGCCCAAACTCAATATGGCTCAGCCTCCCCACTTACTTTGAGGTAAGCGAATGGGGGAATACAGAGGAGCCCCCGCCTTTTGAGCCGCCAGCAGAGAGAGATTCAGCCCCACGATACCGCCTCCCGCCTGACTCTAACCTCCGTATCGTGAGGGGAGTTAAATATACGAAAAACTCGCCTCTAAAGTTGCAAGCCCCCGCCCGCACTTTGCCCGGTCACAAAATGTTTATGGCTCTGGGGCCCATGGCTATTCAGGTTGTCTGGCTCAAGCGGGATCTGCGTTTGTATGATCACCGCCCGCTTTTGAATGCCCTCCGGAGCGGCCCTACCTTGCTCATATACATTGCGGAGCCTACGCTTTGGCGGCAGCCCGATGCCGCTGCCCAGCATTGGAAATTTATCGCCGAAGCCCTCTTAGACCTGGATCGGAGCTTGCGTCAGACGGGGGTGGCCCATGCATGCCTTCACCTTTTTGTAGGGGAGGCGGTGGCGGTCTTGCAAGCTATCCATCGGTGCCTTCCCATAGCGGCGCTGCATGCGCATATAGAGACGGGCAATGGGCTGACTTTTGCGCGGGATCGGGCGGTGCGGCGGTGGGCTAAAGAGGTGGGGATTCCCTTTCATGAGGTGCCGCAGTTTGCGGTTATTCGGGGTTTGCGGGAGCGGGATTTGTGGCTGCCGTATCAGCAGGGGTTTATGCGGGAGCCTGTGGCGCCGTGGCCACCGCCTTTCACGCCCGTATGGGCAGAATGGCCCCTCTCGCCGCCAGAGGGGGTTTATCCCGTAGCTTGGTGGCTCTTACCCGATGGTTCGTGGAGAGCCGGCCCTTGGCCCACGCCCCGCGACTGGAACCTCCCCGATGAAGACCCGCCCCTCCGCCAAAAAGCCAGCCGCACCTTAGCTGAGGAGACCCTGGCTTCTTTCCTAACGCATCGGGCCCAGTTTTATGCCCGTCATATCTCTTCGCCCTTGACGGCGCCAACGGCCTCTTCTCGCTTATCGCCCTATTTGGCCTATGGGCTTTTGAGCCTAAGGGAGGTTTGGCAAGCTACCGAAGCCGCTCTGGAAGCCCTCGGCCCCTTTCCCCAAAACCGCCCCCTTTATGCCGGCCTCAAAGCCTTCCAGAGCCGCCTCTATTGGCACTGCCACTTCATCCAGAAACTGGAAACCGAGCCTGACATAGAGTTTCGGTGTTTGCATCCTGCTTATGAGGCGCTTCGTCCTCCAGAAGCGCCTCCAGAGTGGTATGCCGCTTTTACGGAGGGGCGTACGGGCTGGCCCTTAGTGGATGCCTCCATTGCCATGCTTAGGGCGACAGGGTGGCTCAACTTCCGTATGCGGGCCATGCTCGTCTCCACCGCCACTTACCCCCTCTGGATGCCTTGGCGACCTATTGGCCTGTGGCTCGCCAGACTCTTCTTAGACTACGAACCCGGCATCCACTGGCCCCAAATCCAAATGCAAGCCGGCACCACCGGCATCAACACCATCCGCATCTACAATCCCATTAGACAGGCCATGCGCTTAGACCCCAAGGGCGAATTCGTCCGAAAATGGCTCCCCTACATGCGGCGAGTACCCGACTTGTGGCTATTTGAGCCCTGGCGCATGCCCACCGATGTACAAAAACGGTATGGGGTCATCGTGGGAAAGGACATCCCCATGCCCATGGTGGATTTGGATAAGGCTATCCGGGAAGCTAAGGAGCGGATTTTCCCCCTCCGAAAAAGACCCGAGGTAGAGGAGATGGCCCGGACTATCATTCAGCGTCACGGGTCTCGACCCGGAATGCCCAGCGGCCGAGATGCGGAGGGACGAGAACCTACCTTTCGTCGTCGCCGACGCCCCTCCCCGCCTTCCCTACCCTCATTGTTTTGACCCCCCTGCCGAAAAAGCCACCTCCTTGCCCGCAAACCTCCCTTATGGCGTAACAAGAAGGCGCCCCACCCAAGCCAAACTATTTATACCCCTAAGGCCCACTGGAAAAATCGCTACGGCCAAAAACGTTTGAAAAGCTCATGAGCGCACTCCGCTTTTCGCAGGGGCCTATTTTGCGGCTCATTTTGGGTGACCAGCTCAATCCCCTTCATCCTTGGTTTCAAAAGCCCGAGTCCGATGTGATTTACACGCTGATGGAGGTGCGGCAAGAGACGGATTATGTGCTTCACCATGCGCAGAAGGTCCTGAGCATATTTGCGGCTATGCGGGCCTTTGCCCGGCACCTCCAAGCTCAAGGCCACCATGTGCATTACATTTCCATCACAGACCCCGAAAATCAGCATAGCTTCACAGCCAACTTAGAATATCTCATAAGTCGGCACAAAGCTCGGGCCGTAGAATATCTTCTTCCTGATGAATGGCGAGTAGATAGGCAGCTTCGGGCGTGGGCAGAAGATGCGCATGTGCCGGTGCGGGCAGAGGATACAGGACACTTTTATTTGCCCCGGGAGGGGGTTTCGGAAGTACTGGGGGAACATGCGCGGTGGGTAATGGAGCACCTGTATCGGCGCCAGCGTCGTCGGTTTGGCGTGCTGATGGAAGGGGATAAGCCCGTGGGAGGCCGCTGGAACTACGATTCAGAAAACCGTAAGCCCTGGAAAGGCACGCCGCCGCCTCCAAAGGATACCCGTCCGAGGCATGACCTGCGCGCGCTTTGGAGGGAGATAGAGGCAGCAGGCATAAAAACTGCCGGAGACCCCGCCGCCGATGACTTTCGTTGGCCCATTACCCGAGAGGAGGCCCTCCGACAGCTTCATCACTTTATTCGGGAAGGGCTACCTTACTTTGGGCCATTTCAAGATGCGCTTACTGCTCAGCACGAGCGCCTCTTCCACTCTATGCTTTCCTTTCCCCTCAATCTCAAAATGCTTAGCCCTCAGGAGGTGGTGCAGGCAGCGGAGGCGGCTTATCGTCGGGGGTTGGCTCCCCTTGCTTCCGTAGAGGGCTTCATCCGCCAAATCCTGGGATGGCGCGAGTATGTACGGGGCGTCTATTGGGCTTACATGCCGCACTATACGGCCCAGAATGCCCTTTCTCACCACCGCCCCCTTCCCTCGTGGTATTGGACAGGCCAAACCCGCATGGCTTGCCTCCGCCACACCATCACCCAAGTCCTTCGCACAGGCTATGCCCACCACATCCAGCGCCTTATGGTAACTGGCAACTTCGCCCTCCTCATAGGAGCCCATCCTGCGGAAGTGCATCGGTGGTACTTGGGGCTTTTCGTGGATGGCTTTGAGTGGGTGACCGCCCCGAATACCCTCGGCATGAGCCAATGGGCCGACGGCGGCCTCATGGCCACCAAACCCTACATCAGCACGGCCGCTTACATCCAGCGCATGGGGGACTACTGCCGAGGCTGCCGCTATGACCCTAAGGCCCGCTCCGGCGAAAACGCCTGCCCCTTCAATGCCCTCTACTGGGACTTCCTGGGGCGGCATAGGGCCCACCTCAGGAAAAACCCCCGCATGATCACGGCCTTGCGGCAGTTGGAGCGCTTAGGAACCGAGACGCAAAAAGCTCTACAAACTCAGGCTGAGACTACCCTCCAACGGGCTGACCAACTCTAAATCATCTCCGCTTATCGTTGTAACCATCCCCAAACATCACCTTTACCCTAAGCAAACCTGCATGCCTCCAGTACTTAGACACCCGCAAAAACCTCGGCTCCTCCGCCTCTACTAAGTTGATTCTCCCCGTAGAGGTTACCGGCCTGGCTAAAGAAGTCTCTACCCGCTTCCAGAAGAAGAATACCTGAGCTCTCCTCATTTCTACTCCCTTTGGCGCGCCGCTCTTAAACCTCACCCCCCTCAAGTCCCACTTGAGGGTTGGTATGCGTAACCGCATCGTAAGTCGTCTCAGCATGGGGCTGCTCCTTCTCGTGAGCGGCCTGTGGGTAGCCCAGGGCTGCCGAAAGAAAGAAAAAGCGTTTGACCCCACGGAGATTCAGGAAGCGGCCGGAGATCAATCCACCGCCGAAGGAGAGTCCAACTTTATCGGAGATGTGGTGGACGAACAAGGGGAATACGGCCCTAATCGCCGAGTGGGGGGTGTAGACTCCACTTATCTCCCACGTTGTGCGCAGGTTTCCTACGACTCTACCCAGCGGCGCCTCACGATTGACTTCGGTTCTACCAACTGCCTTTGCCGAGACGGGGTGTACCGACGAGGGCGGATTTATGTAACTTTCTCGGGTCCGGTCTGGCCTGCCCCAGGTGCTTCGGCTTTGATTACTACGGACAGCTTCTACGTCAATGACAATCGCCACGATGTGGAAAAGGTGCTCGTCAATGTGGGTTTGAATAGTGCGGGGCATCGCATTCTTCGCGACACGGTACGCCGCCACATAGTAACTACCCCCAATGGCACTATCCAGTGGAGTGCCATTCGCGAGTACCGCCAGACCCAAGGCCAAAATACCTGGATGCGCTGGGATGATGTGTGGTTCATCGGCGGAAGCTCGCAAGGCACCTCCCGTCGCAATCGCCCCTTCACCACCCAAGTTACCGACTCCCTCAAAGTCTTAGGTAACTGCATCTTCCGCGTGCCCGTCAAAGGAATCATCCAGCTCAATACCCAAAATCACACCGTCATTATCAACTACGACCCCTATAATAACCAGGCCTGCGATCGCGTGGCCTCCGTCCAGGTGGATAATCAGGCCCCCGTCAATATCACGATTCGCTGACCCTCCAGACCATCTGAAAAACTCTGGCCGGCCATTCTTCCTGGCCGGCCTTCTTTTTTATAGCAGGCGATAATCCGACACGGCCAGAGGTCCTCGCACCACAAATCCTTCCCCCAGCGCTACTCCAATAAAGTGCCCCATTTCTCTCGCCCGCGCCTCCAAATGCGGAAAAAAGGTAGGCCTTGTCAGGTAGGATGCTGGTTCCAAGTCCCCCTCTTCTCGGAAAAACTGGCTTCGGTAGGCTGAGAGGAGGGATAGCTTGGCCTCCCAGTAGGCAGAGATGTCTACCACGAGGCTGGGCATTTGCCAACGGTCTTGAATCATGAAGAGCACCTTATGGGGCCGATGGGGTGGATAGCGGGTGTGGATTTTTCGGAGGCCGCTCAGCCAGGCCGCGCGCTCTACGAGTCGCGCCGCTCGCCCATGGTCGGGATGCCGGTCTGCCAAGGCATTCGTAATCACGAGACGAGGACGATACCGCCGAATAAGGTCTATCAAAGTCTTGAGACTCTCCGGCGTTTCCGTGAAGAAACCATCCTCCCATCCTAAGCAGAGGCGGGCTATGGGTTTCAGGATATGGGCTGCTTTTTGTGCTTCTTGCCAGCGCAGGGCGGGAGAACCCCGCGTGCCTAACTG
>JAPYWM010000007.1 GCA_028276345.1 Sphingobacterium sp. | reverse complement strand
AGGTCTATCTCCGCTTCGGTGGTCGGCAGGCCGATCGAGAAGCGGAGGGAGCTTTTCGCTATGTCGGCGGAGACGCCCATGGCAAGGAGCACGTGGGAAGGTTCTGGCTTAGCGGAGGTGCAGGCAGAGCCTGTGGCTACGGCGAGGTAGGGCATTCGGGCGAGGAGGTCGCTGGCTTTTAGGCCGGGGAAGGCGATATTGGTAGTATTCGGCAGGCGGGGTGCCGAGGCCGCATGCACCTGGGCTTCAGGGTATAATGCCCGAATGCCGCTTTCTAAGCGGTCGCGCAGGTGGGCTAAGCGGGGCATCTCTTCGGAGAGGCGCTGCGAGACGGCTTTGAGCGCGGCGGCCATCCCGATAATCAGCGGCACCGCGAGGGTTCCACTGCGAAGGCCCTCCTCATGGCCGCCCCCCAGCACCAGCGGCCTTAGCCGCACGCCGCTGCGCCGCCGGATATACAACGCCCCCACGCCCTTCGGCCCGTAAAACTTATGCGCCGAAAGAACAGCCATATCGGCCCCCAGCTCGCTAAAAGACACCGGCAGCTTTCCCACAGCTTGCGTCGTATCACACAGAAAATACGCCCCTACCCCGTGCGTTACTTCTACCAGCTCTCGCACCGGTTGTATCACGCCGGTTTCATTATTGGCCAGCATGATGGCGACGAGGAGGGTCGTGGGCCGGAGATGTGCTTGGAGGGCGGCGGGGGTCACCAGCCCATCCGGTGTAACCGGCAGGACCTCCACTGCAAAGTCCGCTTCCCGCAGGCGAAGGGCCGGTTCTAAGACAGCCTTATGTTCGGTGGCAGCGACAAGGATATGTTTGCGCTCGGTAGGCTTGTACATAGCGGCGAGGCCCTGGATAGCGAGATTGAGGGCTTCTGTGGCGCCGCTGGTGAATGTAATCTCCCGGGCTGTTGCCCCTAAGAGGTGGGCAATGGTAGTGCGGGCCTCGGCTACGGCGTCGCTTACTTCCTTTCCCAGTAAATGGGGGCTTGCGGGGTTGGCAAAGCGCTCCGACCAGTAAGGCGCCATCGCTGCACGTACTTCAGGCAAGACTGGCGTCGTAGCATTGTAGTCTAAGTACACGGGCTGCACAGGGCTAAACTTAACACCTTTTCTGGGGCTCGGGCACTCGGACTTTTGTAAGCTCCATGGGTGGAAGCTTGGGTACTTCTTTTCATTGTCGCTTACCGGCGAGCTGAGCTAACCTTAGATGCCCCCATAGCCAGTATAGAAAAGTCTCTTTCTGAGGGTGCGTTCAGCTTGTGGGGGTTGGTTTTTCTTTCACGTAGCGGGCGAGGAAGTCCTGCACGAGGTCTTCGAGGGGTTTGAAGGCGAGGGCTACGAGCGCTTTGAGACCAATGGAAATCAAGTTGGCCCATTGGCTGGCGATCTGCGAACCGGTGTTTTCGATGTAGTACTCAATGAGTTCGGTAACGATGAAGATGATGATGGTCGTGAGGCCGAGGACGGTGAGGGCTTTTCGGCGGCGTTGGCTGGCTTGCAGGGCTTCGAGGGTCTCTTGGAGTTGGCGGTTTTTTTCCTGGAGCTGATGGTTGTAGGCGGCGATCTCGGCGTTTTTTTGGGCGAGGGTGTCGTTAGCGGCGCGCAGGCGACTCTGGAGGCGATCCCCCATTCGTGTCAGCAGCTGCGCCGTGTGAAGCAGCTCATCGTAGTGCCTCTGAATTTCTAAAAGCCGTTGGCATTCCGAGCTATTGGGGGGGAGTTCGGCAATCCAAGTCTTAAGTTTTTCGGCTAACTCCTCCTCCCGGGCAAAGCTAACATTCGTTTCGATGGAGGTGGCGGACTCACGCTTCTTCATGAAGGGCTACCAGCTCAAAGGGCAGCTTGACGGCTGTCTGGTAGTCCAGGCCGGCGTCTTCCATTTCGGTGTCGTCTTCTAAGTAGAGCCAGCGGACTTTGACCGGTTGCCCCTTCTCATACAGCTGCTCAAAATACCGTAAGATATCCAGCAGGACCTTCGCCGTGCTGGTATTGAAATACTGAAGCTCCACATCTAGGATGAAAGTCTTCGCAGGGTCGGGCGTATGGGTGTTGACTAAGTCAGCCAAATACTGTACGACGGGCTGGTAAAACTTGAGCGAATTTTCGGGGTAAGAGCTCCCCTTGATAGAAAAGTGTGCTTTTTCAAGGTCAAAGTGTATTTCTGGTGTCGTGAGAGAAGCGTCTATGTGGAGGACTGATGTCATAGCCGATTATGAGTTATTGGTATGGAAGGTCGCCGTAATCGTAAAATACGCATGCTCCTGACCCAGCGGCTCTATTTTGTAGGAAAAGTTGTCTGACTTGATCAGCACTTGTAAGATCCCCAGACCTGCACCGCCGCTGTCTGTATAATCGCTTTTGGTGAGCACGTTTTGATAGAGGGCGTTCTGCTCGTCTTTACTCATGGAGAGGAGGTTCTCGATGTACGTTCGCAAAAAGAGCTCCTGACTCACATGGATGGGGTTGGATATAGACAGAACGATATCGTCCCCTCCTCGGGTGAGGCTGATGGTGGGGTTGGCGAGGGGGTGGTTATGGATACCATAGTGAATGACATTCTGAGCGAGCTCTATGAGGATGCTGATGATTTTTCGGCGAAGGGGTGTACGGACTTTTTCGCCAATGAGGAGCTGTTCTGCGCTTTTTACGATTTGGGGCAGAAGCTGCATATCCAGGGGACCCTCATAGCGAAATAGAGTCCTGTGCTCATAAGACACATTCATGGGCACTGATGCGAAGGTAAGAAAAATCATCACTTGTTAGGGCGAGATCGCCAGGCCATAGCCGACAAGGGCCATTTCCCGCACAGCTTCAATCTGGAAGGTGGGGAGGGAGAGGATGTAGGTTTTAGCTGGAGCGCCAGCCAGCCCCCCCACATAATGGTGCGGCGGGTCCGCCCCGGCTATATTCTCAAAAGAAAGCCAGAGTTTTCGTCGGACAGGGTCTACGCCGATCCCCCGTGGGAGATGCCCGGTATTGTAGATATGCGTCAGCACCGTCAGCCGCCGGGCATCAATGACAGCTACTGCCCCCCGCTTATCTCCCTGGAGGAGAGGGGCATCGGCTTTGAGGCAGGCGACATACAATAGCCCCTCATGATAGGTCATCAGCTTGGGGGCCGCCGCTACGGGTAAAACCTTCACCAGCGTATCGGTAGCTTTGTCGAAGATGCGTACCTCATTGGAGGCGTCGCAGCTCACGAAGTAATAGGGGCTTTCAGCGGGGGCGCTAATCTGGTAAGGCCCCCACTGGTTGGTGATCTGGGGCGTCAGCCCTCGGGCAAGCGGGATTTGCGTAAAGTCTACAAAGCCTCGTCGGTCTGGGCTGATTTCTACTTTGGTGAGGTAGTTGCCGGCGTTGGCTGTAACGTAGGCATACCGAAAGTCAGGCGTCACCCACAAGCCATGCGGCCGGGCTATCACTAAGCCCGACGGGTCCCGCAGCTCATCTAATACCACCATAGCCTCCGCATCAATCAGGGTGAGTTTGACCGGGGCGATGTCTGTAAAGTGCGTGATTACCGCATGCCGTCCATCCGCACTAAACTCAATATGCGCGGGTTCGGCCCCCACTTCTACACGGCCTACCTTTTCATAGGTGTCGGTGCGGTATTTTTCTATGGCGCTGCCGGCGATCAGCGTTACGTACAGGTACTTTTGGTCCGGTGAAAGCTGTATGTAATGCGGGCTCTCTATGAGTCCTGGCGCTACGCCTACGGGGATATAGGCCATCAGCCGATAGGTGTCGGCATCGAAGACGGCGATGAGGTCACTTCCTGAATTGCAGACGAAGGCTTTTCGGTGGGGGGTAGTGGTCATTTCGGCATAGGGGCGGCGGCCGTCTTTGCTGGGGGCGCCCGCCGCAATCCACGCTTTGAGCTGTCGTACCTCGGCTTCCGTCAGAAGATTGCTGCTATCCGGGTGGGGCGGAGGCATAATCGGCTCGGCCGTAGGGGCTATTTCGGGGTAGCGATTGACCTGCCACAGGAGGTGCGACCACTCGGGATGGCCCGGCACCACCATGGCCACCTCCCCCCGATACCCATAAAAGAGACTATCCCACCGGGTGAGGTTGATACCCGTGTTAGGAAGCGGAGCCGGGCCACCTCCGCTATTATGTCCGTGGTCTGATGAAGGGATACTGGAGCTGCCGCCGTGGCAGCCGGCGCAGCGCCGCACTAAGATCGCCGCCACACTATCTGGGTACCCGGACGCTGCACCCCAGGCCGGTGCCTCCGCCCAACGACACCCCCAAAAAATCATTCCCATTACAAGCCCCACCACCAGACGCCCGAACATGCCCCAAAGATATTCTGTTTTGGGAAACATGAAGTGGCTCAAGATGGGCACCCTACTGGGTGCGCCCCTTTTCGCCCAGGCCCTAAAAGTCGGCGACGCCGTCCCGTCCACCCTGGCCGCCCAGGATGAAAAGAGCCAGACTATTCGCTTTGCCGACCTGAAAGGGCAGTGGGTGGTGCTTTACTTTTACCCGCACGATGATACGCCCGGCTGCACCAGTCAGGCAAAAGAGTTTTCCCGGCTGTTAGACGAGTTTCATAAGATTGGTGCGCAGGTGTATGGCCTTAGCACGCAGGGTGCGGAAAGTCATAAGCGCTTCCGGCAAAAGTACCAGCTCAAAGTGCCTCTTCTCACGGATAAGGATGGACAAGTGGCGAAGGCCTTTGGGGTGAAAGTGTTTGCGGGCATGTGCAGTCGGGATGTGGTCATTCTGAGTCCCGAAGGGAAAGTGGCGCTCATTCGGCAGGGCGTCTCCCCAGAAAATAGCCCCTCGGAGATTTTAGCTTGGCTCAAGGCCCAGCAGGGAAAGTGAGGAGCTCTCCCTGTCTGGTGACATAAAACCCCCTTAGCGCCTACCTTTGTCGCATGTTTTCTGCGGCCACGCGCAAAGGCGAAGTCATTTATGAGCGGCAGGCTCGGTGGGGCGAAGCGCAGCTGTACCTCCTTGGTGTGGGGTGGGAAGGTGGTGTGAGCTTTCGTACCGGTACAGCGCTGGCTCCCCACCTCATCCAGCGCGTCTCCTCGCAGTTAGACTACTATAACTCCGATTGCGAGGCGATAGAAATGGCCGCCATGTACTTTGAGCACCTGAATGGGCTGGATGCCCCTCCTACCGAAGATCGGGATGCCTTTTACGAGGAGCGGGTGCTTCGGCCTGTCATGGAATGGGTGCAGGCGGTGCTGCAGACAGGGAAGCCCTTTGGGGTGATTGGAGGCGACCATAGCGTGCCGATAGGGGTGCATCGCGTACTAAGTAAGGCGCAGCCGGGCTATGCGATTCTGCACTTAGATGCGCACGCAGATTTGCGGCCGGCCTATCAAGGGCTCCGGTATTCGCATGCAACCGTGCTGTATCATGCCTCACAGGAGGCAGGCATTAGCCGCCTGCTGGCCGTAGGTGTGCGCGACTGGGATAGAGCCGAAGCCGAATACGCCCGCCTTCAGTATCCCCGCCTGCAAGTTTATGAAGTTCGGCGACTTTTCCGCACCCTCTACCAAGGCCGCCCCTGGAGCGAAATATGCAGCGAAATCGTTAGTCTCCTCCCCGATAGGGTCTACCTTAGCATAGATGTCGATGTGCTGGAAGTGGGCTACGTACCCCATACCGGCACGCCGGTGCCCGGCGGTCTGACCTACGAGCAGGTAGGCTTTCTTCTGGACGCTATCGTCCGGTCGGGCCGGAAAATCATCGCTTTTGACCTGTGTGAGACCGGCGGCGCCGAAATAGATGCCATCGTATCTGCGCACCTTCTGTATCGCATATGCAGTCTTCTACTCTGTGGAAATTCCGCGTAGGACTCGCGCTTTTACCCCTGGTAGCCTGTGCCCAGCGCGGCCGCCCGGAAAAACCTACCCTTGCCGACACGCTCTTAGGCAGCCTCAACCCCTACCGCACGAGCTATGATGTCACTTTTTACGACCTTTCTGTACAGGTAGACCCTGTCCGACAGACGATAACGGGCGAAGTGGTCTGTCAGTTTCGCTGGGAGGGCGGGGCCGACACGCTTCAGATAGACCTGGATGAGCAGCTTACTATTAAGGGCATCTGGGTCGATGGTGTGAAAGCCCGATATCGGCGCGTGCCAAAGACCCGAGCGGTATGGGTAGCCCTTCCGCAGAGTAAAAGCTGGGCTGGGGGGTCTTCTCATACCTGGCAGGTGCAGTATGGCGGGAAGCCGCGCGTCGCCCCGAGGCCGCCCTGGGATGGCGGCTTTGTGTGGGAAAAAACTTCCCAGGGCAAGCCCTGGATAGGGGTGGCTTGCCAGGGGCTGGGTGCCAGCGTCTGGTGGCCCCTCAAAGACCACCTCTCCGATGAGCCCGATAGCCTGCGGATTACCGTCTGCGTGCCGTCGCCCCTGCGTGCCGTCGCTAACGGCCAGCCCGCCAGCACCTCCCGAAAAGGCGCCGACTCCTGCTTCACCTACCGGGTTACCTACCCCATCAATACCTACAATGTCACCTTCTATGCCGCCCCGGACTATGTGACTCTGGAAGACACTTTCCATTCAGCCTCCGGTCAGGTCGTGCCCATGCGATTTACCCTTTTGCCGGAGCATGCCCAAAAAGGCTTTCCCTACATGGCGACAGAAGCGCGGAAGGTTCTGCGCGCTATGGAGCATTACTTTGGGCCGTTTCCGCCCCAGCGGGATGGCTACGGCCTCGTCGAATCTCCTTACTACGGCATGGAGCACCAGAGCGCCATCGCCTATGGCAATCACTTCCGGAAAGACGCTGAGTGGGGCTTCGACTACATCATCCTCCACGAGACGGGCCATGAGTGGTGGGGCAACCACGTGACTGTCTCCGATAATGCCGACCTCTGGGTGCAAGAAGGCTTCTGTACATACAGCGAAGCCCTCTACGTAGAGTACTACCAGGGCTACGAAGCCGCTGTCCGCTACCTCACCGCCCAAAAGACCAACATTCAAAACCGCCGCCCCATCCAGGGCCCCAAAGGCATCAACTACGACCAGACCTACAACACCGACATCTACTACAAGGCCGCTTGGATGCTTCATACCCTGCGCAGTATCGTGAATAATGACCCTGTGTGGTTCCGGATGCTGCGGGCCCTTCAGGATAGCTTCAGCTTCAAGGTAACGTCTACGGAGGAAGTCATCGCGTTCATCAGTCGCCAGCTCGGGGGGGACTACGAACCCTTTTTCCGGGCCTATCTGTACGAAACCCGACCGCCCGTGCTCCAATACGGCATTGAAGAGTCTGATGGAGAAAAACGGCTAAAAGTGCGCTGCCTTACGCTGGAGAGCCGGTTTGATTATCCGGTAGAGTTTCTGGTGGATGGGGAGGTGAAGCGTTATGCAGTCGGTACGAGCTGGCGCAGCTATGCTCTGCCAGCATCGGTAAAAGAAGTGCGTCCGAATGGCCGAAGGTACTACTTCCTCATTTCCCGGGTTGAGTGAGCTGCGGGCTTGGGAGCAGGTAGCGGTAACGCCTCGGCGGGTGGAATCCCTGGACCGTTGGGCAGAGGCCGCCCTCCGGAGGGGAGCTACTATGCTGGTTCTTAGGCTCTCCCCGGCGCCCTCGGTAGATGAGCTATGGGCCTGGGCGGAGCGATGGAGAGACGTGCGTTGGCTCTGGCACAGCCGCAGCGGCGCCGGTTTCTACGGCTATGGCAAGCACTTCACGGCCACAGAGAGCCCCCCCGCTGCCCGCCCGCATCCGAACTACCTTTTTGGCCGCTCTTGCCACAACCTCTTAGAGCTGGAAGAGGCGCAGACCTGGGCCGATTATGCCTGGCTGGGGCCTTTTTATCCCACAGCCTCCCATCCTGAACAGGCACCTTTGCCGATAGCGCTTCTCGGGGAGGCTATCGCTAGATTCCCGAATCTGCCCATAATCGCTATTGGCGGTTTTACGAGTGTGGAGCGGATAGAGCAGGCTCGTGCGCTGGGGGCACGGGGTTTCGCGAGCATTCAGTATTTTCTCATGTGAGATTTTGGAGCGGGCCACGCCCCAAACACAGCTATATCCCCGCCCGTGGTTATATTTGTGCAATGGCAAAAGTCAAAGTCCGTCTCCCGGGGGGCCTCACCCGCGAAGCTGTGATCAACGACTATCGCCTTGGCCATATCAGTCGGCAGGCCAGCCTCATAGGCCGTCGCGAAGTGCTCACCGGCAAAGCTAAGTTCGGCATCTTCGGCGATGGGAAAGAGCTCCCCCAGCTGGCCATGGCGCATGCCTTCCAGCCAGGTGATTACCGGTCGGGCTATTATCGCGATCAGACCTTTATGATGGCGGCCGGCCTCCTGACGATCGAGCAGTTTTTTGCCCAGCTTTACGCAAATACGGACCTGCAGCAGGAGCCGGCTTCGGGTGGCCGCCAGATGAATAACCACTTTGCTACGCCCTTCTTAGACAAAGCCGGCAACTGGCTCCCCCTCGCCCGCCTTAAAAATAGCGTCTCCGACATCTCCCCCACAGCCAGCCAAATGCCCCGCCTGGTGGGTCTGGCCTGGGCCTCCGTGCTCTTCCGAAATATCCCCGAGCTGCGCACCCTGACCGACTTCTCCCAGAATGGCAACGAGATCGCCTGGGGAAGCATCGGCGATGCCAGCACCAGCGAGGGCCTCTTCTGGGAAAGCATCAACGCCCTTACCGTCTTGCAAGCGCCGGCGATTATTAGCGTATGGGATGATGGCTATGGCATCTCGGTGCCGGTAGAATACCAGACCGTAAAAGCCAGCATTTCGGAGGCCCTATCGGGCTTCCAAACCGATAAAAAGCCGGGATTGGCTATCTACCAGGTGCGGGGATGGGATTATCCAGCGCTGGTGGAGACCTACCTCAAAGCCGCCGAGAAAGTTCGTAAGACCCACGAGCCGGCCCTCATCCATGTCGTGGAGCTGACGCAGCCGCAGGGGCATTCTACTTCGGGCAGCCATGAGCGCTACAAATCACCCGAACGCCTCGCCTGGGAAAAAGAACACGATGGCCTTTACCGGATGCGCCTGTGGCTCTTAGAAGAGGGCCTTGCTACAGAGGAGGAACTTAGTGCGATTGAGGCGGAGGCTGTGCAGGCAGTCCGGGAGGCCCAGAAGCGCGCCTGGGAAGCCTACCTTCGTCCCATTGAGGCCTTCCGGCAAAAAGCGCTCGCTGTCACCCCCCCCTCCCCCGAAAAAGACGCCCTGGAAAAACTCAAGCCTGTTACTTACCGGGAAGTCTTTGAGATTCTTCATCGGAGTGTGCGGCGCTGGCGGGGGAGTCCGGAGGGTATGGCGGTCCGACAGCTCTATCAGGCGTACTACCAGGAGCGGGAAAAAACGTATGAGACCTGGCTGTATCGGGGCACCGCTTTGCAGGTACGGCCCGAGCCAGCGCAGTATGCGCCCGATGCGCAGCTGGTGGAGGGTTTCCGGGTTATCAACGCCTGTTTCCGAGAGGCCATGGCGCGTGACCCGCGGGTGGTGCTTTTTGGGGAGGATGTGGGGCGGTTAGGCGATGTGAATCAAGGCGCGGCGGGCCTTCAGGCACTCTTTGGGGAGCTACGAGTGGCAGATACGGGTATTCGGGAAGCTACCATCATCGGCCAGGGGATTGGCTTAGCCCTACGGGGCCTGCGCCCCATCGCCGAAGTCCAATACTTAGACTACCTCCTGTACGCCTTGCAGATTTTGAGCGATGATGTAGCTACGTTGAGCTGGCGCACCGTCGGCCAGCAAAAAGTCCCCCTGATTGTGCGTACCCGAGGACATCGACTGGAGGGCATCTGGCATTCGGGATCGCCCATGCAGGCTCTGCTCGGAGCCTTCCGGGGGATGTACATCCTCACCCCTCGCAATATGACCCAGGCCGCCGGCTTCTACAATACCCTTTTAGAGGCCGACGAACCCGCCCTCCTCATAGAAGTTCTGAACGGCTATCGTCTCCGAGAGCCGCTTCCCGCTAACATCGGCACTTTCAAAGTCCCTATCGGTCGCATTGAAGTGGTGCGCCCCGGCACGGACGTCACCGTCCTTTCCTACGGCGCCACCCTTCGCATCGTCTTAGAAGCCGCCGAAGCCCTGGAAGAAATGGGCATCTCCTGCGAGGTCATTGATGCCCAAACCCTGCTCCCGTTTGATATAGCGGGCGAAACCGGGCGTTCTCTCCAAAAAACAGGTCGCCTCGTCATCGTAGATGAAGACGTGTCCGGTGGGGCTACGGCCTACCTCCTTTGGCATGTGCTGGAGCGGCAAGGGGGCTTTCGGTGGCTGGATTCGCCGCCGCTCCTCATCTCCGGCAAGGACCACCGGCCCGCTTACGGCTCCGACGGCGACTACTTCTCTAAGCCCAACCGCGAGCTGATTATTGACCGCATCTATGACCTTATGCGGGAGGCAGAACCGCATCGCTTCCCCCCGCTGTACGACGGATTTTGAGGCTGATGTCTAAGGCCCGGGCCGAGTGGGTGAGCGCCCCGGCTGAAAGGTAGTTCGCCCCAGCCTCGGCATAAGCCCGCGCATTGTCCAGCGTGATGCCGCCTGATACTTCTACGGGCAGACGCCCGCCAATGTACTCCACAGCCCGCCGCACCTGCTCTACCTGAAAGTTATCCAGCAAAAGCCGGGCTATCTCCGCCTGCCATTCCAGGGCTTCGGCAATCTCCCGCAGGTTTCGCACCTCCACCACGATAGGCGCAGACAGCTGCTGAGCTTTCTTGTAAGCAACTATATGGGCAATTGCTTGGCCCACGCTCCCTACCAGGTCTATGTGATTGTCTTTGATGAGGAACTGGTCATACAGGCCGAAGCGGTGGTTGAGGCCGCCGCCCAGCTGCACGGCCCATTTTTCCAAAGCACGCCAGAGGGGCGTGGTTTTACGGGTGTCCAGGACTTGACACCCCGTACCAGCTATGGCTTCCACATAAGCCCGGGTGAGGGTGGCGATCCCGCTCAGCCGCTGCAGCAGGTTGAGCACTAACCGCTCGCCTGTCAGGAGTGCGTATGCATTTCCATACACCTGAAATAGTACATCACCCGGCTCTACGGCGCTACCGTCAGGCCTGTGTATCTCTACATGCACACTGGCGTCAATCATTTTATACACCTTTTCAGCGAGGCTGATGCCAGCCACGACTCCTGTACTTTTGGCGATACAGGTGCCTTTGGCAAGGTACTTTCCGGCCTCGATAGCGTGGCTGGTGATGTCGCCTCTCTCGCCAAGGTCTTCGGATAGGGCGGCCCGCAAAAGGGTCTCCAGGTCAAATGACTGCTGCATACCCGCAAAATAAAAAGCGGCTCCATAAAGGAGCCGCCACACACACGACCTATGCGAGCCGTAGGCTTACTCTACAGCTTCAAAACGGAGCTGCTCTACCTGATAACGTCCCCGCTCCATCCGCCCAAAGACACTCACATCCCACTGTTCTCCCTGGCCATGATAGGCCCCAATTGCATATACAACATTTTCCGACCGGCCTCGATGCATAAATGTAAAACCCCGGGGCGGATGCATCTTGAAAAAGTCTTTCAGCACATAGCTTGCCTGCGTGCGCGAATACATTTTCGCTTTCCCGCCAATAGCAATCTCCACCGGGTCATGCAGATAGGGTAGAATAAGCTCCATCTCACCTTTTCGCAGGCCCTGCTCTATCTGGGCAAGGCTCTGATCCGCCGTCTGTACCCACGAACTGGCCCCTACTCCTATCAGCCCTATAAGCACCACCCTCCAACCACGCATAAGGAGGAAACTACATGCATAAATTATGCCAATGCGGAGCAGGGGGAAGTGGCTACCTTTGTGGGGATGCAGGGGATTGAGACTTTACTATCCTTGCGGGAGAAAGCTCGTCAAGGTGGCGGTGAAAAGGCCCTTCTCCGCCTTAGGAGTCAGGGTAAGTGGTCCGCCCGTGAGCGGGTAGACTATCTCCTGGATAATCCAGCCGAGGCGATTGAGATCGGGCTTTTAGCGGGAGAGGGGATGTATGAGGAGGTGGGTGGCTGCCCCGCCGGCGGCGTGATTGTCAAAATCGGCAAAGTCCAGGGCATTCCCTGCGTCATAGTCGCTAACGATGCCACCGTCAAAGCCGGCGCGTGGTTCCCCATCACCGCTAAGAAAAACCTTCGCGCCCAAGAGATCGCCATGCAAAACCGCATCCCCATCATCTACCTTGTAGATAGCGCCGGCGTCTACCTCCCCCTGCAAGATGAAGTCTTCCCCGACAAGGAGCACTTTGGACGCATCTTTCGCAATAACGCCGTGATGAGTGCCATGGGCATCCCCCAATACGCAGCCATCATGGGGCCGTGTGTAGCCGGGGGCGCCTACCTCCCCATCATGAGTGACGAAGCCATCATCGTAGAAAAAACGGGGTCGGTCTTTTTAGCAGGGCCTTATCTCGTCAAAGCCGCCATCGGCGAAGAAACCGACGTAGAAACCCTGGGCGGGGCGGTAACGCATAGCCAGATTTCCGGCGTGACGGATTACCAGGCGAAAAACGACCAGGAAGCCCTCGATATTATCAAGCGGTTAGTAGCGCAAACGCAGCGGCGCAGCAGCTTCCGGTGGGAGCGGCACGAACCTATCCCCCCCGCTCGCCCCCCAGAAAAAATCTACGAGCTTTTGCCGCCAGACCCCACCCGCCCCTACGACATGTATCCGGTGATTGAGAGCCTCGTGGATGCGGGTTCCTTCACCGAGTACAAAGCCGGCTACGGAAAAACCCTCATCACCGGCTACGCCCGTATAGAAGGCTGGCCCGTAGGCATCGTAGCGAACCAACGTACCATGGTGCGCTCCGGCCGCGGCGAAATGCAGTTTGGCGGCGTCATCTACTCCGACTCCGCTGACAAAGCGGCCCGTTTCATCCTAAACTGCAACCAGAAACAAATCCCCATCCTCTTCCTGCAAGATGTTACAGGCTTCATGGTCGGCACCCGCGCCGAACACGGCGGCATCATTAAAGATGGCGCCAAAATGGTCAATGCCGTCGCCAATAGCGTCGTCCCCAAAATCACCGTGATAGTGGGGAACTCCTACGGCGCAGGCAACTACGCCATGTGTGGACGGGCCTATGACCCGCGCCTGATAGTGGCCTGGCACACCGCTCGTATCGCCGTCATGGGCGGCACCCAAGCGGCCCAAACCCTCCTCCAAATCTACAAACGCGACCAGAAACTCACCAAAGAAGAAGAAGAGCGCCTCCTCAATGAGATTCGCCAGCGCTACGAGAAGCAAATGAGCCCCTACTACGCCGCCGCCCGCCTCTGGGTAGACGAAATCATCCGCCCCGAAGAAACCCGCACCTACATCGCTACCATGATCGAAGCAGCCCAATGGGGCTACGAACCCCGTCCCTTCCCCACCGGCGTCATCCAGACTTAAACTCGCTGGCGCTCTTTTTGCACTAAACCCTTCACCTATGTCTTTTCAGAAAGCCTCTGAGGAAGCGCTCCGACAGGCCTTCTCCTGCGACGAAACCCGGGAGGCTGCCTTTGAGGAAATCGTGCGCCGCTACTACCCCCGAGTCAAAAATTGGATACACGGATGGGTGAAAAATCCCGAAGTAGCGGAAGAGCTAACCCAGGAAACGTTCTTAGCCGCCTGGAATGGGCTACATGGCTTTCGAGGAGAGGCGAAAATATCTACCTATCTCTATACGATTGCGCGACGGAAGGCGTTTGCGTACCTCCGGAAAGACCCAGCTCGGCAGTGGGTGCCTTGGCCTACCCCAGAAGACGGCGAAGTATGGGACCCCGCCGCCGAACCGGATGTGCCGTACGAACGGCTCTTTCGGGAGCTCTCTGCCGCGCAGGCTACCCTCACCCCTATCCAGAAAAAAGTCTTCCAAGCCGTGTGGGAAGAGGGCCGCCCGTATAAAGAGGTGGCAGCCGAGCTGGGCTTGCGACCTAATACCGTCAAAGCCCACATACACCACATTCGCCAGCGGCTGTGGCGGTTTCTGCGCCCTTGGCTGGGGGACGAGTGAGCGCTTGATTATCAGTTGTACAGCTCCCACACAAATCCGAAGCTAAACGCCCGTCCTGGCACGGGATAGGGATAAGCCCAGAAGCTCCCCGGCTGAGAAAGCCCTTCCGCCACATGGTCCACCCGCAGGTAGATGCGCAGCTGCCTCAGGCTAATCGTTAGAAACACATCTACGGCGGCCCAGCTGGGCTGATAGGGCGTGGCATCCGCAGTAAAGAAAAGGGCATAAGCTGGCTCGTATTGGGGCGGCTGATGCAGGCTGCTACCCCGCACTCGTACACCCAGCCGATAAACGGGGATGAAGGGCCTAATTCGCCACCGATAGCTCACCTGCACCCAGCCTGTCACGGCAGGTATCTGCCGGGTCCACCAGGCGAGCGTATCCGGCCTGAACGGCCGCTGAAAAAGCACCGCTGGATACATTTCCATATGGCCCCATGTCCATGTACCTGTCAACCGCACCCCATACCATAAAAGCGGCCCCTCCGGCTGGGAGATTTGTGCCTGGTGCACCAAAAGCGGCCATCGCTGCCATAAGGCCCAACCATGCAGCCGAAGGCCCTCGCTTCCCGCTCTCGCTGTGCTATCCTGAAACCTATCCTCCCCCGCCTCCCGCCATGCCAGACCGCCCTTGATCAGAGCATATTCGGGATTGCGCGGGGAAGGCAGCCCCCACGCCTGATAAAAAAACCACGGTAAGGCCACGCGGCTGTACTGGAGAAAAAGCTCTGGCGCAAGGTCCCGGGGGCCCTGGAAGATGAGGGTGCTACGTACTTCTGGAGCGGGGCTACGGGGAGAAAGCCAATGGCGATAAAAAGCATGTAGCCGCAGGGTGTACGGGCGCCCTTCAGCGGGGCAAGTGAGGTGTGATTCCACTGTGAAGGCATTTTTGTCGAAGGGTTGCCAGCCGGTACCATACCCCCACCAGCGCAAAAGCCCTACAGAGAGGGCCGCCCTATGTGTCGCCATGCGCACACCTACCTGCTGCTCTTCTCCAAAGGCAAAGGTGCTTAGCGCAGCGGTATCCGTGCCGAAAGGGGAGGCCGGAACGCGGGCAGGGCCGCCCCGCCAACCCCCATACGTCTGCCGAACCTGACCATAAAGCCCCACGGCCACCTGACCACCTCTCCCTCCCCACCAAGTGAGCCCTCCCTCTGCTTTCACTAAGCGGTGCCATATGCGCCACTGCCCATCCGTAAACCGCACCGGCTGGCTCTCCTTCTGAAAGGCGCCAGCTATCCCCTGCGCCGGATCAAATACACTCCCCCCATTCAGCTCGTCAAGCAGCTGATTCCAGAAAGTCTGGATGCGGCCATACAGCGACAAACCGGAGGCGGGACGGGACGGACTTTGTCCATAAGCGGCCAGGCCCACCCCATAATGGTCTGTAGTTTGGCCGAGGTATTCCCCGGTGCGGGTACGCCGCCGATAGGCTATCTGAAAGCCCGCCCGAGGAGAAAAGTTTTGCGCATGGTCCACCGATAAAAGCTGCGTCCGACGACTGGATTGATCAAAGCGCACCCGCGTGTAAGGCTTCTTCACAAAAAGCGGCTCTAAGGAAGATAGGAGGTAAGCAGCCTGATAAGCCGGCCATATGGTGATTTCCTGACCGGGAGGAGCCAGCGGCTCATAGTAGGGCTTGAAGTAGCTTAGGCGCCACAGCACGGCCGGCACCCTATCCAGTACATCATAGAAGGGGAGATTAGCGAGCGTTTCCGCCATCTGCTCCCATGGCCTGCGCAAAGGGTAATTCGGCATGACGACCACGGGGAGGGCTTGGGGGGCGGTGTCCAGCGCCATCATGCGGCGGCGCGTACTATCTGCCGACTGAAAAGCCTCTCCGCGCACCTCTACAAAAGCGGTGCCTGTCTGACCCTTCAGGAAGGCAGGGAGAAGCGCCCCTAAGAAGCTTAGCCTTATAGCGAGCGTACCAGCTCGGTGAATATGCGGGTGAGTTTGGGTTCGGCCTGGCTGGCGACCGTGATGATTTCTTCCAGGGAGACGGGTTTGAGGTTGTCGGGATCGCCAATATCGGTAATGATGGACATAGCGAAGACCCGCATGCCCATGTGGTTAGCGACGATGCATTCCGGGACGGTGGACATCCCCACGACATCGGCGCCAATGATGCGGAGGTAGCGGTATTCGGCGGCGGTTTCCAGGTTGGGGCCCGGTACGGCAGCATATACCCCCTCCTGCAGGGGGACATTAAGGTCCTGCGCAATGCTTCTGGCCCTGGCTATAAGGCCTCGGTCATAGGGCTGACTCATATCGGGGAAGCGCGGCCCGAGCTGGTCCAGATTGATGCCGCGGAGCGGGTTTTCGGGCAGAAGGTTAATGTGGTCCCGGATAATCATCAGGTCGCCGAGCTTGTAGGTGAGGTTAACTGCACCGGCGGCATTGGAGAGGAGGAGGGTGTGCGCCCCCAGCAGCTTCATGATGCGAATGGGGTAGGTAATCTGGTACATGGTGTAACCCTCATAATAGTGAAAGCGCCCCTGCATAGCGACGACTTTTTTCCCGCCGAGCTGCCCAAAAATCAGCCGCCCGAAATGACTCTCTACCGTGCTTATGGGAAAGTGTGGAATAAAGTTATAGGCGAGCTGGACTTCTTTTTCAATGTTTTCCGCTAAACCGCCCAGTCCCGTCCCCAGTACAATGCCTACTTCTACACTGCCTTGGTAATAGCGGCGAATGTACTCCATCGTTTCCCGAAAGTGGGTATAAGCTTCAGGCGTTACCATATGCAGGCACGAAGGTAATGAGCTTTTGCAGTTTGGTTTCTTCTTCGGTAGTGAGCGGGCGCATCCGAATGCGTAGCACATACAAAGGTAGCTCGGCAAGGTGGTGCGAGTACGGGCTGCGGTAAAGCCGGGCAAAATCTTTTTCGGTGGTGAGGAGGATGATATCTTTCATGCCCAGCTTTCGTTCAAGGCGGCGAAACGCTTTTCGCATTTTCGCCAGGTCCCACTCAGTGTAAACATAATGGTCGGGGAAGGCCCAGAAATCCACGATATAGGCCGGGATGCTCTGAATAGCGAGGTGGAAGCTCTCCGGCGCGGCAATCCCCGCAAACGCAAATACAGGCTTGTGTCGGAGAAACGCCACTGGCTGGGGTGGCTGCTCTGGCTGCCAGATGTCCTGTAGCTCGTACACAAAGCGCGCCATGGGACGTCGACGCATGGGGGGACGAACCTTCTTCTGGTCAGTATGTTTCTGGTTCAGGATAAGCAGATGCGCGCGCCTGTAGCTTTGTAGGGGCTCTCGGAGCGTCCCCAGCGGAAAGAGCCAGTCTTTCCAGGCGGGCTTTGCTAAATCTATCAGAACGATATCTATATCCCGATGCAGCCGCCGGTGCTGAAACGCATCATCTAAAACAATAATCTGCGTGTCGGGGTACTTTTCTATGAGCTTTTGACCGGCTTCGTAGCGGTTTTCACCGACGAAGGTGGGCAGGTCGGGATAGCGCAGTTTGATTTGGGTGGCCTCATCGCCATAGAGCGCAGCTGG
>JAPYWM010000149.1 GCA_028276345.1 Sphingobacterium sp. | reverse complement strand
TTTGCTGATATTAAGGGACGTTTTCGCTGCCGGATACACGAACCTTTTCAGTACTGGACGCTATGAAGCCCCTCAAGATGGTCGATTTGGAGCTGGAGCAGCGGCTTTTAGGGCCGGCCATAGAAGCAGGGATTTTGGAGGTGCTCCGGCACACGCAGTTTATTCGGGGGCCGGAGGTGACGAAGTTTGCCGAGGCGCTGAGTGCCTACCTAAGCCCGCCCGGCGAGAAAGTGCATGTCATTCCCTGCGCCAATGGTACCGATGCGCTGCAGCTGGCCCTCATGGCGCTGGGAATAGGCTCTGGCGATGAAGTGATTGTGCCGGCTTTTACCTACGTGGCGACGGCGGAGGTAGCGCGGCTTTTGGGCGTAGGGGTGCGCTGGGTGGATGTGAGCCTCTCCCACTTCAACCTCCTGCCTGAGGCTCTGGATGCTGCCTACACACCCCGTGTGAAGGCGATCGTGCCAGTGCATCTCTTTGGGCAGGCGGCGCCGATGGAGCCGATTCTGGACTTTGCCCGTCAGAAGGGCCTCGCGGTGATTGAGGACGTGGCGCAGGCATTGGGCGCTTCTTACTATACCCCCCACGGCCCTCGGAAGCTCGGCACCTTAGGCGATATAGGCTGTACGTCGTTTTTCCCCTCCAAAAACCTCGGCTGTTATGGCGATGGGGGGGCGGTCTTTACCCGGGATGCTACCCTCGCCGAAAAACTCGCCCGTATCGCAAATCACGGCCAGAGTGTCCTGTATGAATTTGTAGATATCGGGGTCAATTCGCGTCTGGACTCCCTACAGGCGGCCATTCTTCTGGCGAAACTTCCCTACTTAGATGAGTTCAATGCCCGTCGGCAGGCGGCGGCTGCTTATTATGATGCGCGGCTGGGGGGGATTCCGGGCCTCATCATACCGCAGCGGGTGAGCTGGGGCGACCATATTTTTCATCAGTATACGCTGCGGGTGCGGGATGGTCGGCGGGATGCGCTTCGGGCGCATCTCCAAGCCCACCAGGTGCCGGCGATGATTTATTACCCGAAGCCGCTACACCTTCAGCCGGCGTATCAGAGTGCTGCGTATCCGCCGGGGAGCTTCCCGAATGCCGAGCAACTCGCCACCGAAGTGCTTTCCCTACCTATGCATCCCTTTCTGGGAGAAGACCAGCTGGACTACATCACGACGACCGTAGAGCACTTTTTCCGGTGAGATGGCTCTGGCCGTAGCCCTTTATGTGCTGGTATCGGTTGGGATTGGGCTGTGGGCCGCCCGCCAGGTAAAAAACAAACAGGATTTTCTGGTTGCGGGGCGTCGCCTCCCCTGGCTTCTCTCCATGTCGCTGCTCTTTTCTACGTGGTTTGGCTCGGAGACGATTTTGGGGGCCTCGCAGGCTTTTTCGGAGGGGGGGCTGCTGGCGGTGATTGAAGACCCTTTTGGGAGTGCGCTGTGTCTTTTTTTGGTGGGGGTTTGGCTGGCGAGGCCCTTTTATCGCCTACCGGTGAATACATTTGGCGACTTTTATGCGCTGCATTTTGGCCGCTGGGCGGAGCGCATAGCGACCCCGCTCATGGCCTTTTCTTACATAGGGTGGATAGCGGCGCAGCTGGTGGCACTGGGGGAAGTGATTAGCCATTTTAGTGGGGCGTCGCGGGAGGTGGCGCTCCTTGTGTCGGTGGCGCTTATTCTCTCGTACACGCTGGCAGGTGGGATGTGGAGTGTAGCGGCGATAGACCTGGCCCAGAACGTCATCCTTGTCGGTGGGCTTTTTTTATTGGTTTGGTACTTGCCGGGTGGGTGGTTTCGGACGGAGGGGCTGCCGGCAGATTTTCTCTCTTTCACGCCGCCGCCTACGTCCACGGCTTGGCTTAATTACCTGGCTGCTTGGATGATTATCGGGCTTGGGTCCCTTCCGCAGCAGGACATGTACCAGCGTGTGGTCTCGGCTAAAAGTGAGCGTGTCGCGCGCCGAGCTGCTATCAGTGCCGCCTTGCTGTATCTGGTTGTCGGTCTAATTCCCTTGGCGGCAGGCCTGTATGTGCGTCTCTATCACCCGGATTGGCTGGGCGGGGAGGGTACGGCGCCCATCATCCGCTTGGCAGCTATGTATTTGCCTGCGTGGGCGCAGTTTTTCTTTTGGGGGTCACTCATTTCGGCTATCATGAGTTCGGCGAGTGGGGGCATCCTGGCTCCGGCCTCTCTCCTTTCCGAAAACATCTTAGGCCGCTGGCATAAAGTCTCCGGCCTCTGGCGTGCGCGTCTCTCTACCCTCGCTGTGGGTATTCTTTGCTGGCTCTTCGCCCGGGAAAACCCCCATATCTACGAGCTGGTAGCCGAATCATCCATTTTTAGCTTAGTGACGCTTTTCATCCCGATGGTAGTGGGGCTGCATGCGCCCCGGTGGCGTTCTGCTGCGGGCGCCATCACCAGTATGATCGCTGGCGTGGTTGCTTATTACGTGGCCAAACACTTTGAGCCGGAAGTACATCCGCTCTGGCATGGCCTGGTCATGAGCCTCATCGGGTATCTTGTCGGGCACCTCGCCTTTTTAGCCTACCGGATACGCCGGCGGCAAACTCAGCCTGCAAACGCCTGAGCCATGTCTGTGCCCTATGTGCCCCTGCATGGTCTGCGTGTGCTGGAAGTGGGGCGGCTGCTTCCGGCGCCGCTGGTGGGCACTTTTCTGTGCGACCTGGGTGCGGAGGTCATCAAGCTGGAGCCTGCGCCCCAGGGGGATAAAACCCGGGGTACGCCGCTCTTTTCGCTTTTAGCCCGGGGTAAGCGCCTCCTCTCCCTCCCATCCGCTAACTGGCCCGCCGCCTGGCCCTACCTCCTTCCCCACACCGACATCCTCATCCTGAACCACCGTCCTGCCACCCTTTCCGCCCTCCACCTTGTCCCCGAAACCCTCCTCACCACTTATCCCCACCTTATCACAGTCAACCTCTTAGGCCATGAAGATGGCCGTCCTGGTCATGATCTCAACTTCCTGGCAGAAAGTGGGGTGTTGGACCGTTTGCGTCCCGCCCCTGATGCGCCGCCTATTGTGCCGGGGTTTTTATTTGGGGACCTCTTGGGAGGCACGGCCAGTGCCCTCATTCGGGTCTTAGCGGCGCTCTATCAGCGCGAAAAGACCGGCCGGGGGGCTTTTCTCACCCTGGCCATCACTACCGAAATGCTGCGGTGGAGCTATGCCACAGCGTTCCTGTACCTTTCTGGGGAGGGGCAGGTGCCGCCGCCTTCGCAGGAGCTTTTTTCGGGGGGCTTGCCGGCCTATCGGGTGTACCGCACGAAAGACCATCGCTACATGGTCGCCGCCGCGCTCGAAAGCCACTTCTGGGAGGGCTTCTGCCAGCATATTGGCCGCCCCGACCTGATTCCCTTAGGTTATGCCCTGAATGACCCTGCCGCGCATATTGCCATAGAAGCCCTCTTCCAGTCCAAAACTTTCTCCGAGTGGGAAGCTCTCCTGCGAGAGACGGCCTTTTGCGTCTCGCCTGTGTACACGTTTGCCGAGGCCATCCAGCAGCCCTGGGCGGCCTCCGTGTGGCGAGAAAAGTTTCTCACTTTCTCGGATTCCCAGGCCATTCTAACGGAGCCTGGTGCACCCGGCACCGATAATGCCCGCCTAAGAGAAAGTCTGAGCCTTCCTGCCGACTTATTTGCTTAGGTCTCCCTTTCCATCGTGCTCGGGGAGTGTGGAAAGGTCTTGTTTGTATTTACGCAGATTTGCCTAACTTTGCCATCGTATGCGAGCTCTATTTTCGGCGGGGATTTTTCTGGGAGGAGTAGCTCTTTGTTTGGCCCAGAGCAAGAGTTCTTCTCCCCGTCGCATCGCGCGCTGGTATGATCTCGGCTGGTACGAAAAGATTATCCAAGCTGCCGAGCAAAGTCCCGTCACCTTCCAGGGGGAAAAGCTTCTGTATTTAGCGAGCGCTTACTACCATACAGGCCAGAAGGAGGCGGCGCTACGTGCGTACCAGCAGGCCTTTGGCGGCGCGCCCGACGCCTCAGCCACCTTCCAC
>JAPYWM010000148.1 GCA_028276345.1 Sphingobacterium sp. | reverse complement strand
GATAGAACTCCAGCAAAAAATCCGCCGTCAGCACGCCCTGGTACAGGAACACCGCGCCCTGTAACCACCTTTTGAGGCCTCAGACGCTCGCAATACCTGGGGGCAGCACAACCCTACATTCCCCCATCATCCCGCTGAAAAAGTCATCAACAAGCTCGTCCGAGACAGGAGCCAGGCAGAAACGTATTGAAGCGGCTGAGCGGCTCTTCAAGGGCGCAGCCTGCACCTTTTGCTTATATTTGAACGTGGATGAAACGACTCTCCAGCTCCCCGAAGCTTTTGACGACTGGATACGGGCTGTGAGCCGATATCCCATGTTTGATGTGTGGCGGGAAGGGCGACTGTGTTCGGTTCGGCTGGTGCACATTTTGCGGCCGGAGCCAGGCTCACCTTGGGATATTTTTGCGCATTGGCAGCGGCTGCGAGAGGTGTTTCCACCAGCCTGGCTACCTTTGGGGTATGATGTCTTCGGGAACGTCCTCTTTTGGGACCTGGAGGGGGGAAGCGTCTATCTTGCTTGGCAGGGCTACCCCTCTACACGCTATGCATCAGTTGCCCCAAATCTCCAAACCTTCATTGAGAACCTCTACTATCGCCCCTTCGCCTAATGAAACTCAGTAAACTCTTGCGCTGGGCCGACCGGTATCCCTACTTCTACTTTCTCCTCCAGAACGACCCCCAGGAGAACGTCTCGCTCTACCGATGGGTCGTAGGCGTAGGCCATACGCCCCACAAAGGCCCCCTTACCCCGGGAAACTGGTACTTTGGTGGATGGCGCTATGAATGGGGCTCTAACTTTGAGAAATCCCCTAAGTCCCCCTGGATAGACTTTCCCTACGTCGCTTTTTTCCAACCCCATATTGTCATAGCGCATGAAGAAGCACCTGACTGGCCCCCCGAAGACCTCCCCCCACTCCGCCCAAATCTCCGCTACCTCCAGGCCAGCTTAGACCGCCGCACCTTCGAAGGCACCGTTGAAGTGCTTCGCCAGCACATCTATAACGGCGAAGTCTACCAGGTCAACCTTACCACCGCCTTTCTCTGGGAAGGAACCATAGACCCCGTCGCCACCTACCTCCACCTGCTCCACCATAACCCCACTCTCTACAACTACCTCTTCAAATGGCGAAACCGCTACGTCATAGGCGCTTCGCCTGAACGTTTCTGCCTGATATGGCGAAATATCTTCGCCCAGCAGCCTATCAAGGGTACGGCGCGACGGGGCCAAACACTTGAAGAAGACATCCAACTCATGCTAAATCTCCGCAAAAATCCCAAAGAAATAGCCGAAAATACGATGATCGTAGACATGGTCCGGAATAACTTCTACCGCTTCTGTGAGCCGGAAAGTGTAGTCGTCTATCGGTGGGGCGCCGTGCATACCTATCCCGGGGTACATCACCTGGTGTCGGGCGTCAGCGGCCAAAAGCGGTCAGACGTGGACCTCATTGAGGGTATTCAGGCTATCTTTCCGGCAGCGTCCATGACAGGGGCCCCACAGCAAGCTGCCCAGCGCTTCATTGAGCAATACGAACCTATCGCCCGAGGCATTTATTCCGGCGCCTTAGGCTACCTTACTCCTGAAAACGAAGGCGACTTCGCCGTGGTCATCCGGAGCTGGGTTTACGACACCCGTTCTAAAAAACTCCTCCTCCAGGTAGGAAGCGGCATCACCTACGACTCCCAACCCCGCGCCGAATGGGAAGAAACCCTCCTCAAGGCCCACCGCCACACCCAGAGCCTCGGCCTCACTACCCCCCTCATAACCTCCTAAAATCCCACTGCCCTCACAGCAAAATATAACTTACCGTTCCTGCACCCCCTACGACACTGCCAAAAAGAACCTCACCCTCTGTATGAGCCCCGCTTAGGCGGCGTTGATAGGCTACTAACCCCCACAGCACAGTACATAAAACAGTCATGAGCGGATAAGTCTTTCCATACCACAGAAAAAAGCTCGCTAACCCCGCCCACCCCTGACTATGTAAAGAAAACGCCCAGCGCCAGTGTAGTATCCATGCCAGCACCGTATGCCATAGGAAAAAGTTCAGCCAATAGGTGAGGATGGGTTCGGCTGTCGCCGCCCGAAGCCCCAAAAGCATCAGCATCTGCCAAAAAATCAAAAACTGCCGCCGGTTCCCAAAAAGTATCAAAATATCCAGGCGGTCTGGCGCGTACAGACTCAGGTAGTATAAGCCCCCACTCAGCCCCACGAGAAAAACCCAACTCGCTATGACCCAGGAGGCATTCCACCGACTCCAGTACGAGATAAAAACCGCTTGCCAGATAGCCGGATGTGTAAGAAGAGGAAAAATCTTTGCCCAGAAGGCTTTTACCATGAAAGGGCTAAGAGTACACCGGCAGGGGAAAGGTGGGCTTCCACGCGAAAGCCATACAGGTGCGCATCCGCATACGCCTCCCCGGCCGCTAAGCCGTATAAAACCAATGTCGTTAGCAGAAATACGTCCCTATTCTGGCGATGGTACTCTCGTAGGCGGCGAAGGTTTTCAGGCGATATAGTATAAGCCGCTGGGTCTTGTAGGCTTTTTTGATAGGCTTGGCGGTAGAAGCGGTAACTCCGGTGCTCCTGATAAGTAAGGTAAGCTGGCAGGGCAAGTGCGCCCCAGACAATAGGCGCTTTCCAGTAAGCGCGATTGTAAATCTGCCCCGCCCCCGGAAGCACAAGCGATAAAACCAGGGACGTACGCGGATTAGGTGTCCATAAAGAGTCAGCACGCTGCGCCCACAATCCTACCCCGAAAAATAGCCACACCCACCGCGCCATGTACTTTTGCGTCTGTGTCAAAGATACAGGTTCTTCGTCTGATAAGTCGGCTCAATATTGGCGGTCCGGCCCACCATGTCCTCCTTCTAACCAAGCATCTGCCCGCTCACCGCTATGAGACCTACCTCGTAGCAGGCCAGGAACCTACCGGCGAGCTGCGCGCCGAAAAATGGGCCGCTCACTATGGGGTGAACGTCCATTACCTGCCAGCTCTGCGCCGAACCCCCAGCCTCTGGCATGACCTTCTTGCCTTGTGGCAGCTATATCGCCTCCTCCGCACCTATAAGCCGCATATCCTCCACACCCACACGGCCAAGGCGGGTACCCTGGGCCGCCTGGCCGGATGGCTGGCCGGCGTACCAGTCCGGGTTCATACCTTCCACGGCCACTCTCTCTCGGGGTATTTTCCTGCCCCGATCTCCCGCCTCTATCAAGGGGTTGAGCGCTTGCTCGCTCGCCTTTCCACCCGCCTCATCACCATCAGCCCCACCCTCAAAGACGAGCTCGTGAAAAAGTTTCGTATTGCCCCGCCAGAGAAGTTCGTAGTCATCCGTCTGGGCTTTGACATGGAGCGATGGGCTACTTACGACCTCCAGAAAGCCCGCGCCTGGCGTCAAGCTTGGGCCCCCCACGGCGAAACCCTCCTTGCTTGGATCGGCCGCATGGTTCCCATCAAACAGGTCGAGCGGCTGCTTGAGGCGGCGGCACCTCTCATCCGCCGAGGCATGCCCCTGCGCCTCGTTCTGGTGGGGGAGGGACCTGAGCGCGCACGCCTCCAAGCCCTTACCCAGCAGCTGGGCATCGCAGGCGCGTGCCTATGGCCCGGCCCCATAGAGGACATGTCCACCCTCTACCGGGCTATTGATGCTGTCGCCCTACCTTCCCGGAATGAAGGCACCCCCGTCGTACTCATTGAGGCCCTGGCCTGCAGTGTCCCTGTCATCGCTTCAGCTGTGGGCGGCGTCCCCGATGTGCTGGAAGGCGGCGCCTGGGGCTACCTCGTCCCGCCAGGCGCAGACTGGCATATCGCCCTCCAAGACTTCCTTTCTAACCTCGCCTACTGGAAAGCTCAGGCCCAAATCGCTCAAACGCACATCCTCGCCACTTATGACTACCGTCGCCTCGTCCAGGAGATTACCACTCTCTACGAGAGCCTACTCGCCGAAAATAACCTACTCCCCTCCCAGAAATAAGCCCAAGCCGCACCCCCGCCTTACATAGTCCCTGA
>JAPYWM010000147.1 GCA_028276345.1 Sphingobacterium sp. | reverse complement strand
GCCATTTGACGAAGGTAGCTTATCTTTGCTGCGAAGATAGGGAAGGCCATGGATACCTCTCTCCAAGATCTCCTTTTGAGCGGAAACCTGGAAGTGCTCAAGGCTCGCCTGAGGCCGGAAGATTTGAATCTGCGGGATGCGAATGATGCGACACTTTTGCACTGGGCGGCACGGGGCGGGCATGTGCCTGTGATAGAATGGCTTCTGAGTCAGGGCCTTTCGCCCAATGAGCGGGACCAAAATGGCGAGACCCCTCTGCACGTCGCAGTTCGTCATGGCCATGTAGAGGCGGTACATACCCTCCTTAAGGCTGGGGCTGATCCCAATGCAGCTACCGTGACGGGCAGCCGCCCCTTGCATTTAGCGGCACATGCTGGCTATTTGGAGATTGCGAAAATCTTGATTGCGCATGGGGCAGCTATTGACGCCCCCAATGAAAACGGTTCTCCGCCCCTCCATCTCGCTATTTACAATGGGCACACGAGTCTGGTAGAGTTTCTTTTAGCGCAGGGGGCTTCTCTGCACAGTGCTTCGCTTAAGGGCGTGCAGCCTATTCACTGGGCGGTGATTAGCGGCAATGTTGAGATGGTGGAGCTTCTTTTAGGGCGGGGAGCCTCTCCCAATGTGCAAGATCGGGAGGGGCGCACCCCTCTCCATGAGGCTGCCTGGCGGGGCCATGTAGATATTGCCCGCCTTCTGGTAGACAAAGGCGCCAACATCAACGCTACGGATGTCAAGGGACAGACTCCCCTCTACTACGCCGAGAAGCGCTGGCATGCCGAGATCGTGGAGTGGCTACAATCTCTTGGCGCTGAGGAATAAACGATGCGTTATCTCGTAACAGCCGCCCTGCCCTACGCTAATGGGCCCCTGCATATTGGCCACCTATCGGGGGCGTACCTGCCGGCGGATATTTATGCCCGTTATTTGCGTCTGCGCGGGCATGAGGTACTTTTCATCTGCGGTTCGGATGAGCATGGCGTGGCGATTACTTTCCGAGCGCTGGCGGAGAAAACCACGCCTCAGGCTATCATTGACCGCTATCATCCCCTCTTAGAAAATAGTCTGCGTGGGGTGGGGATTAGCTTGGACTACTATGGCCGCACGTCTGATCCCCTCCATCACACCTTCGCCCAGAAGTTTTTTCTGCGTCTCATGGAGCGGGGCTACTTGGAGGCGCGCGAAGTAGAGCAGTTTTACGACCCGGTAGCCAAGGCGTTTTTGCCTGACCGGTATATTGTGGGGACGTGCCCGCACTGTGGTTTCACCGAGGCCTATGGTGATCAGTGTGAAAAGTGCGGCGCTTTGCTGAGTCCCACAGACCTTCTGAATCCCCGTTCTCGGCTTTCGCAGGCCGTACCGGAGCGGCGGGGCAGTACACAGTATTTTTTTCGGTTAGACCTTTTAGTGCCGGCGCTGCGGGCGTTTGTTGAGAGCCGCTCGTGGAAGCCCAACGTCGGGCCCGTGATAGAGGGCTGGCTTCGACAGGGGCTGGCCCCCCGCGCAATTACCCGAGACCTGGATTGGGGCATTCCTGTGCCCAATATGCCCGGCAAAGTGCTTTATGTCTGGTTTGAGGCTCCCCTTGGCTACATCTCCATCACCCAGAAGTGGGCCCATGAGAAAGGCTCGCCAAATGCCTGGCTCCCCTTCTGGAAAGAGCCCGACACCCGCATCGTCCACTTCATCGGCAAAGACAACATCGTCTTTCATACCCTCATCTTCCCGGCCATGCTGATAGCCGCAGATGAGGGCTACACCTTGCCTTACGCAGTGCCCGCCAATGAGTTTCTCAACTTAGAGGGCCAGAAAATCTCCACGTCTCGCCGCTGGACCATAGACCTAAACGACTACTTAGAAAAGGCCCCGCATCGTATTGATGAGTTGCGGTTTGTATTGACAGCGCTGATGCCCCAGACAAAAGACCGGGACTTTACCTGGCAGGAGTATGAGCAGCGCATCCACACGGAGCTTTTAGCGAATCTGTCTAACCTCATTCATCGGCTTTTGAGTCTTTTGTGGCGGCAGGGACAGCAGCATGCCGTTCGGCCGGCCCCCCACCTGTTAGCGGCGCGGGCAGATACCGCCCGGGAAATGGCCCGCCTCTTAGAGGAATATGACTTCAGCGGGGCCCTGGAAAGCCTTTTGAGCTTAGCACGCCTGGCTAATAAAGAACTTACCGAAGCCTCCCCCTGGCATCAGCCGCCCGAAAAGGCGTACGAGATTCTTTTGGGCTTTACAGACTTACTTTTAGCGCTGGGGACGCTGATGGAACCTTTTATGCCCGTGCGAATTGCTCCGAGCTTACGCGCGCTGGTAGGGGCGCCACTCTATGCCTGGGAGGCCCTGGAAAAGCCTGAGCCCCTAAGTTCGGAGCTGATCATGACCCAGGCGCCCCAGCCCCTCGTCCCTAAGCTCACCCCGCAAGAAATTTCTGCGCTTCGAGGCCTTTTGCCTGCTACGCCGCTCCCGGCTTCTGGCCCCGCCCAGCCCTCCGCATCCTCCCAAGTACCTACCTTAGCCATAGAAGACTTTCAAAAAGTTCGCCTCAAAGTCGTAACGATTCTGCAGGCTGAGCGCATCCCCAAAGCCGATAAGCTCCTTAAGCTGCGCATTCTGAGTGATGATGGGGAGCACACCGTGGTGTCCGGCGTAGCGGCCTTCTACATGCCAGAGACCCTGGTAGGCAAACAGGCGATATGGGTCTCTAACCTGCCTCGGAAAACCCTTCGAGGCGTGGAAAGTGAGGGGATGCTCCTTTTTGCAGAAGATACAGGGGGGCAGCTGGTCCTGGTGAGTCCGGTAGAACGCTGTGCGCCCGGCAGCCCCGTCAAGTAGCGCTTAGACCTACTTTCGGAGCCACCCTTTCCTTCCGACTCCCTCCATCACCGGGTTCATTTTGTCATGAGGTTGGGTGATTTTGTGTACCTTTGCCCCGACCTAAATGCGAAAGCTATGCGAGCCGTAAAACATTTACAAAGGGGGGGCTTTTTGGTAGCCCTCCTCGCCGCGGGTATCCTTACCCAGTGTGCTAAGTTCAAGGGCACGGTCGTATCCGTGAATCCCAATCCCTTAGAAGTCCATGCGGACTCTATCAAGTACAGCGTCAAGGTGACCATCCCGCCTAAATCAGGCTTTCGTCGAAAATCTACTTACACGGGCAAGCTGGTAGTCAAAAATGGAAGTAACCGGTACGACTTTCGGACAGTAACTATCTCGGCTGACCAGTATCCGAAAAAACAGCTTAAGAAGGAAGGGGCTACGTTATCCGTGCAAGGAGTGCGGGCCTTTGAAGAAGGAATGGATGGCGGGATGCTCGTAGCAGAAAACGCCTACGAGCGCAAGGGGAAGACCTTCGACCTGCCGGACTTTGACCTGGCTCCCTGCTGCATTACCACTTCCCGTCTCGTGGATGACCGGCCTTATGTGATTTACGAACAGCACACCTACACGTCTAAGCGCCCTGTTACGGTCGAGGCCCTCTTCCAGTTTCCGCAAAATGTCTACCTCATCCAGCCCACCGAATATGAGAAAGCCTCTATCCGGGAGATCGTGGCTTTTCTACAAAAGAAGTTTCCGGCTACTTCTGTAACGTTGGCTGGGTATGCCTCGCCAGAAGGCCGTTTCCGTCGCAACCAGTTCCTCTCCCTCAACCGTTATAAGGAAGTCCAGAAGTGGCTGATAGACCAGATGCGTAAGGAAGGCTACACCGCTTACCTGGATAGCACGTTCTTCAAGGTTTCTGCTACGCCACAAGACTGGGAAGGCTTCAAGCAAAATCTCGCCCAGACCTCCCTGCCAGAAAATGTCAAGCAGGAAATCATCCAGGTTATCGCCTCGAACATGAATCCGGATGCCAAGGAGCGCAAAGTGATGGCCCTGGTCGGCGGGCCGAAAGAAGTAGAGTTTATCCTGGCGCCGCTGCGCCGTACCCAAGTGCGACTGGAAGGCTTCTCGGGACGCTACTCGGATGAGCAAATAGATAGCATTGCCACGGCCTTCCTGCGGGGTTCGCTCAGCCAGGCTG
>JAPYWM010000146.1 GCA_028276345.1 Sphingobacterium sp. | reverse complement strand
AAGGGCACGATCGGCATAGAGGTTCCGCACAAGCACCCGCAGACGGTGTCGCTGCGGGGGATTTTAGCCTCGAGGGCCTTTCAGGAGGGGCAAGGGCCGCTTCTATTGGCGCTGGGGAAAACCATCAGCAACGAAGCCTATGTGAAGGACCTATCCCAGATGCCGCATCTGCTTATTGCTGGCGCTACTGGCCAGGGCAAGTCTGTCGCCCTGAACTGCATGATTATCTCCCTGCTATATCGGCGTTCTCCGCACGAGGTACGTTTCCTCCTGATAGACCCGAAAAAAGTAGAGATGAGCCTTTACCAGCACCTCTCTAAGCACTATCTGGTACAAATCCCCACTTTATCTGCGGGCATTATCACTGAGGTGGAGGAGGCTTTGCCAGCCCTTCAGAGTCTGGTGCTGGAGATGGAGCTGCGGTATGACCTTCTCAAGGAGGCTCGGGTACGCAGCATCACCGAGTATAATGAAGCTTACCTCGCTGGGCGGCTCAGCCATCTGGAAGGGCATCGCTATTTGCCGTATATTGTGTTGATCATTGATGAGCTGGCGGACCTCATGATGACGGCGGGGAAAGAGGTGGAGACGCCGATTTGTCGGCTGGCGCAGCTGGCGCGGGCGGTGGGGATACATTTGCTGGTAGCGACGCAGCGGCCGTCGGTGAATGTGATTACGGGGCTGATCAAGGCGAACTTTCCGGTTCGGATGTCGTTTCGGGTGAGTTCGGGCGTGGATTCGCGCACGATTCTGGATATGAATGGGGCGGAGCGGCTGATCGGACGGGGGGATATGCTCTTTTCTATGGGGACAGAAACGCTGCGGCTGCAAAGTGGCTTTGTCAGTACAGCGGAAATAGAGCGGGTGGTAGCCTTCATAGAGGACCAATCGCCGGTGGAGCCGTATGTATTACCCGAACCGCCCCGGCCGGAGAAAGAGGAGAGCCCTGCCATAGAGGAGGATGGCGAAAGGGATCCGCTTTTTTATGAAGCGGCGCTCTTGGTAGTGCGGAGTGGGTATGGGTCTACTTCGCTTTTGCAGCGGAAGTTAGGGATTGGGTTTAATCGGGCGGGGCGCCTAATGGATCAGTTAGAGAAGGCTGGGATTGTCGGACCTGCCCGGGGTAGCAAACCGCGCGAAGTGCTCATCCACGACGAGAGCCTCTTAGAAGCGTACCGATGATGTTTCCGGTCTTTTGCCAGAGGGTATTTTACCGGCAGGTGTCGTCGCAGGGGGATGCGTGCGGGGCATCCGCTGTAGGGGGCTCAGACAGGATATCCTCTGGCAGAATATGGCCCAGGCGAGTTTTCTTTGTGAGGAGGTAGCGGTAGTTGTGGGGGTTAGGTGGGGTGACGAGGGGGAGGGTTTCTACGATTTCCAAGCCGAAGCCAGCAAGGCCAGCGCGTTTCTTGGGGTTGTTAGTGAGGAGGCGCATTTTAGTCACGCCTAAGTCGCGGAGGATTTGGGCGCCGGTGCCATACTCTCTTTCGTCAGCGGCAAAACCGAGTGCGAGGTTGGCCTCGACGGTATCCAGGCCTTCCTCTTGCAGGCGGTAGGCGTGCATTTTAGGGAGGAGGCCGATGCCCCGGCCCTCCTGGTTGACGTAGACTAAGACGCCTTTGCCTTCGGCCTCGATACGTTGGAGGGCGAGGGCGAGCTGATTGCCGCAGTCACATCGGAGCGACCCCAGAATATCCCCTGTAAAACACGAGGAGTGTACCCGAACGAGGATCGGCTCGTCGGGTGCCCAGGTGCCTTTGACCAGAGCCACGTGGGGTTCGCCGGTATACTTGTGGCGGTAGGCGTAGAGCTTGAAGTGGCCGTATTTCGTGGGCATATCCACGACCTCTTCGCGGATGATGGTGGATTCGGTGCGCAGGCGGTAGGCGATGAGGTCCTGGATGGTGATGAGGGGAAATCCCCATTTGTCGGCGAGCTGACGGAGGCGGGGGAGGCGGGCCATGGTGCCGTCTTCGTTCATGATTTCCACGATGACGGCGACGGGGGTCAGGCCGGCCAGGCGCATGAGGTCTATGGCGGCCTCGGTGTGGCCGCTGCGGCGCAAGACACCCTCAGGACGCGCTATTAGGGGAAAGACGTGCCCAGGCCGGGCGAAATCGTCGGCGCGCGCGCGCGGGTCTGCGAGCGCTCGGATCGTTCGGGCCCGATCAGCGGCGGAGATACCTGTCACCAGTCCCTCCCCGATATAATCTACGGACACGGTGAAAGCCGTGTTGTGTGGGGCGGTATTTTCGCTGACCATGGGGGAGAGGCGCAGCGCCTGAGCCCGCTCTGGCAGAAGCGGCACACAGATGAGTCCCCGTGCCTCTTTCGCCATGAAGTTGACGGCTTCGGGGGTCACAAACTCCGCTGCCATCACGAGGTCCCCCTCGTTTTCGCGGTCGGGGTCATCCACGACCACGACCATCTTGCCCGCGCGCAGGGCTTCAATAGCGTCTTCTATGGAATCTATGCGGATGCTTTCCGGAGTCATGCTGAATATACTAACACATTTCCACGGCTTTTTTGATGCGGTCGGTGATGTCCGGGATGTCGCCGAGGCCGGAGATGCGCCGCAGCAGGCCCTGTGCCGCATAGAAATCCAGGAGCGGCTGGGTTTTTGTGCGGTATTCGGCGAGGCGTCGCTGGATGATTTGGGGGTTGTCATCTGAGCGGCCTTCGAGTTCGGCGCGTTTGAGGAGACGGGTGAGGAGCTCTTCTTCGGGCACTTCGAGGGCGATGACAGCGCAGAGGGAGGCGCCTTTCTGGGCGAGGAGGTGGCTCAGTGCCTGCGCCTGCGGCACGGTACGCGGAAAGCCATCCAGGATGTAGTTTGCCCCCTCCTGTAGATGCTGTGCGATCAAGTCTATGACGAGTTCATCCGGCACGAGGAGGCCCGCTTCGAGGAGGGGTTTGATCTGGCGGCCGAGGGGGGTTTCGTTCTGGATTTCGTGGCGCAGGAGGTCGCCCATGACTAAGTGACGATATCCCAATTCCCGGGCCAGGCGTTGGGCCTGGGTGCCCTTCCCGGAGCCTGGCGGCCCTACGAAGAGAATCACCTGCATCCCCCAAAGGTACAAAAGCCCTTTTACGCTGGAGCAGAGTGTTTCAAACTAATATGAAAAAGTAGCTGCCGTGGCCTGCCTTTTGTCAGGGGGCAAAACCGCCTCCGGTACTTTACCTTTGCCGCACACATGGCTGGCGAAAAAATCATCTACACGATGGTTCGGGTGTCAAAAATCATCCCCCCCAACCGAACCATTCTGCGAGACATTTCCCTGTCTTACTTTTATGGTGCCAAGATTGGGGTGGTAGGCCCTAACGGCTCTGGTAAAAGCACCCTTCTTCGCATTATGGCCGGGGTAGACAAAGACTTTCAGGGCGAAGCCAAGCTCTCTCCCGGCTACACGTTGGGGTACCTTTCCCAGGAGCCGGTGCTGGACCCAGAGAAAACAGCCATAGAGATAGTCCGGGAGGGAGCTGCCGAGGTATATGCGCTGCTGCGCCGCTTTGAGGAGATTAGCCAACGTTTTGCGGAGCCGCTCTCCGATGACGATATGGATAAGCTCTTAGCGGAGCAGGCCCAGCTGCAAGAGGCTATTGACGCCGTGGATGGGTGGAATGTAGACACGTATATCCTTCAGGCGATGGAGGCTTTACGGTGTCCGCCGCCGGATGCCCCGGTGAAAGTGCTTTCGGGGGGGGAGAAACGCCGCCTGGCCCTGGCCAGGCTTCTTATTCAGGAGCCGGACGTCCTGCTTCTGGATGAGCCGACCAACCACCTGGATGCTGAGGCTATTGCCTGGTTAGAGGCTCATCTGGCCAACTACCAGGGCACGGTCATCGCCGTGACCCACGACCGCTACTTCTTGGAGAAGGTAGCGGAGTGGATTTTGGAACTGGACCATGGCTATGGCGTTCCCTGGAAGGGCAACTACTCTTCCTGGCTCCGGCAGAAAGAGACGCAGCTTCGGGAAAAGAACGCTTCGCCGGAGCGGACCCAGGCCTTGAAGCGGGAGTTGGAGTGGATTCAGATGACGCCCCGGGATCGGGAAGC
>JAPYWM010000145.1 GCA_028276345.1 Sphingobacterium sp. | reverse complement strand
CCGTGGAAAAAAGCGGCGCCGACCCCCCAGGCACGTACAGCCCCACCCTTTCTAAGGGCACATACCGCACCCCGCACCGCACCCCTGGCATCGTCTCCACCTCATAAGGCCGGGGCTTCTGATGCTGGTGAAAAGCGTGAATATTCTGATAGGCCCTCTCTATGGCAGCTTTGTGCGCAGATGGGAGGGGGATTTCGGCCGAGGGCGGCACAGGCACCCGAAAATCCCCCTCTATCTCTACCCCATCCCACTCGGCGGTAAAACGCCGCAGCGCCGCATCCCCTTCCGCCTTTATCGCCTCGAAGATAAACCCTACCTCCGGCAAAGGCGGCTGCTGCGCCCGTAACGTTGCGCCCGAAAAACCCGGCTCGTAGGCGAAAACCCGCCACATGTCACAAGATGAGTTTGCCAATATCCATCACGAGGATGCCCTGCGCCCCAATCGCTTTCAGCTGATGAAGGGTCTCCCAAAAACGACTCTCCTCCACGACCGTATGCACAGAAATCCAGCCTTTTTCGGCGAGAGGCATGACAGTGGGACTTTTGAGACCAGGCAGGATTTTCAGAAGCTCTGGCAGCTGGCGCTCGGGGAGGTTGAGGAGGATGTACTTTCGGGTACGGGCGGCCAGCACCGCATCTATCCGGAAAAGGAAAGCCTCTACGCGGTCATTAGGCGTGCGCGGGGAAGTTACCAGCACGGCCTCACTTTCCAGGAAGACATGCACTTCCCGAAGGCCATTCATGAGGAGGGTGGTGCCGGTAGCCACGATATCCACGACGGCATCAGCCAGGCCCAGGCTGGGAGCGATTTCCACCGAACCTTCCAGCGGGAGAATCGTAGCGGAAAGACCAGCCTCCGAAAAGTACCGCTCGGTCAGGTGAGGATGGCTGGTCGCTACCCGTAGCCCTTCACAATCCGCCAAACGCTGAATACCAGACTCGCGAGGCACTGCCAACGACAGCCGACACCGCCCAAAACCTAACCGCCGTAAAACATTCAGCGCTAACCCCGACTCTAAGAGCGTATTCTCCCCTACAATCCCTACATCCGCCGTCCCATTCGCGATGTAAGCCGGAATGTCATCATCCCGCAAAAGGTAGGCCTCCAGCGGAAAACCCTGGGCCGGCACCCGCAGCCGATCCCCGTGCAAAAGTAACCGGATTCCCGCCTCCGACAAAAGCCGGATAGAATCTTCGTGTAATCGCCCTTTCTTTTGGAGGGCAACCCGAAGAGAACTCACCCTAATACCGCTACTTGCCGGGGAACTGTATACGTTTTGAGCAGGCGTTCAAGCCGGCTTAGCCCTTCGTCTATCTCCTGCTCGGTTATCGTGAGGGGCGAGCGGGCCCTGATAGAGCGCTCCCCGGCTTTGAGCAGGAGCATGTTTTCCTTGGATAGGGCATCTTGGACGAGCTTATCCCGCAGCTGTTTCGTAGGCAGGTCAAAGGCCACCATGAGCCCCCGCCCCCGTACGTTGGAAATCATGTCGGGATAAGCCTCCTGGAGGGCTTCCAGCCGGTGCTTGAGGTAGTCGCCTACCCGAGCGGCGTGTTCTACGATGTGGTCTTCTTCTATGATGGAGAGAATCTGCGTCGCGCGCACCATGTCGGCGAGATTGCCGCCCCAGGTGGAGTTGATCCGTGAGGGCACCCGGAAGACATTTGTCGGCACTTCATCCACTTTCGGCCCGACGAGGATGCCACAAACCTGCATCTTCTTGCCAAAGCTGATGATATCCGGCCGCGCTTCCGGCCCGAAGTGCTCATGCGCCCAGAAGCGCCCCGTCGCCCCTACCCCCGTCTGCACCTCATCATAAATGAGCATCACGTCATTCTCATCGGCCAACTGCCGAAGCGCCTTCATAAACTCCGGCCGGAAGTGGTTATCCCCGCCCTCGCTCTGGATAGGCTCTATGATGATCGCACAAATGTCATCCCGATGCTCCACGAAGGCCTGCTTGATTTGCGCAATAGCCAGCGCCTCGACCTTCTCCACCCGCGCTATCTCCGCATCCGTAATCGGGAAACGCAGCTTAGGATTGACTACCCGCGGCCAATCAAACTTGGCGAAGTACCGAATCTTCGCCGGGTCGGTATTCGTGAGGCTCATCGTATAGCCCGACCGCCCATGAAACGCCTCTTCAAAGTGTATCACCTTCGTCCCCACCTCCCGGCGGTAACCCTTCTGGAAGTTCTTCTGAACTTTCCAGTCCATGGCTACTTTGAGGGCGTTTTCTACGGCTAAAGCCCCGCCAGCGATGAAAAACGCATACTTAAGATAGCTTGGAATCGCTACACGTTCAAAAACCTGCATGAAGTACGCATACTCCTCTGTGTAGATATCGGCATTGGTGGGATTGATGAGCGCCGCCCGAAGCAGATGCTTGAGGAAGGTCTCGTCCCCGGTCATTTTAGGGTGGTTGTAGCTCAGCGGGATGGTCGCGTAGCACCCGAAAAAGTCTAAGAGTTCGCGGTTATGAAGCTTATCATACACCCAAACGCCGTGGCTTTTTTCCAGGTCCATGACGAGATCCAGCCCATCCCGCAGGATACGCCGCTGCAGGATACCATATACGTCGCTTGGGCCGAAGCCAATGTGGTACAGCATACAGCAAAAGTAACAAATTTGGCCCGGTGTCGGGGTTTTATGTGCCAGATTTGCCGACGGCGGGAGAAGTGGTGCTCCCCACGGCGGAGGCCCGCCATGCCGTGCGAACCTTACGCTGCCGAGTGGGCGAAGAGGCCTACCTCAGTAATGGTCAGGGGCTTTTAGCGCGAGGCCGATTCGTGGAAATTAAGGGCGAGCGCGTCGTGGTGGAAGTAGTGGAAGTATGGGAGCGGCCTGGAGAGCCGCCGGCACCTATCGCCCTCGTGGTCGCCATCCTGAAAGCCCCCGACCGCATGGCTTGGCTCGTGGAAAAAGCCGTAGAGCTCGGCGCTACGCATATCTTTTTCGTGCCGTTTGCCCGGAGCTTTCCTCGGCAGCCCAGCGAAAGTCGCCTACGCAACGTTGCCCTCGCCGCCGTCAAGCAAAACCTGCGCAGCATCCTCCCCCACATCCAGGTCTGCCCAAGCCTTCATGCCGTACCATGGGAAGCGTTTGCGCAGCGACTCTTTGGCGAGATTGGGGCGGCGACCCCCCTCCGGGAAGCCCTTCCTTCGATCTCGCAGAGCACCCTGTGGGTGGTCGGCCCAGAGGGTGATTTTACTCCGGAGGAGCTCTCTACCCTACATGGACTGGGCCTGAAGGGCGTGAGCCTGGGCCACCTGCGCCTACGCGCCGAAACCGCCGCCCTCCTCTACCTCAGCACCCTCAAAACCCTCTGGGGATACTGAAACTTTGCCGTAAGTTTGCCGCATGGCTATCCTCGTAGATGCCAATACAAAAGTTTTGGTTCAAGGCTTTACCGGGAAGGAGGGCACCTTTCATGCCCAGCAGATGCTATCTTACGGCACCAAGGTCGTAGGGGGCGTGACCCCCGGTAAAGGCGGCCAAACCCACATGGGCCTGCCCGTCTTCAATACCATGCAAGAAGCTGTAGCCGCCACCGGCGCAGAGGCGTCTATTATTTTCGTGCCGGCGCCCGGCGCAGCAGATGCCATCATGGAAGCCGCTGATGCGGGCGTTCGCTTGATCGTTGCGATTACGGATGGGGTTCCCGTACGGGACATGCTGCGGGTAAAGGCCGCCCTTCAGGCAGATTATCCCCATGTTCGGCTGATCGGGCCTAACTGCCCCGGTGTCATTACGCCTGACGCCTGCAAAATCGGCATTATGCCCGGCTTCATCCATAAACGGGGACCTATTGGCGTAGTGAGCCGTTCGGGCACCCTCACTTACGAAGCCGTGCACCAGCTGACGCAAGTCGGCTTAGGCCAATCCACCTGCGTAGGGATTGGCGGCGACCCTATCGTCGGTTCTAAACACCTGGACATCATCAAGCTCCTCATGGAAGACCCCGAAACCGAAGCTATTGTCCTGATTGGGGAGATTGGCGGTACGGATGAGGAGACGGCGGGCGAATGGATTCGCGACCACGGCACGAAGCCGGTGATTGCGTACATCGCTGGACAGACGGCGCC
>JAPYWM010000144.1 GCA_028276345.1 Sphingobacterium sp. | reverse complement strand
CCGCCGAGCTGACTACATCAAAGCCTGGTGGAATGTGGTAAACTGGGAAGAGGCTGAGAAGAACTTCCAGGCGGCGCGCAGGTAAGTGGAGAAACTCCTTGTCGTAGACTTTGGTTCGCAGTATACGTTGCTGATAGCCCGGCGGGCACGGGAGGTGGGGGTGTATGCGGAGATTGTGCCGTACTACAAGCTTCCGCCGGAGCCTGAGCCAGGGGTGAAGGGTGTCATTTTTTCGGGCAGTTATGCGTCGGCGTCGGAGGGGCCGCCCCTGCCAGAAGGGTGGCTTGGTCGTCTGCCGGCACTGGCTATCTGTTACAGTGCGCAGTGGGTAGCGGCCCATTATGGCGGGGCGGTGATAGAAGGGGAGCGGCGGGAGTACGGCCCCGCAAAACTCCTGATCACGGACTCCTCCCCCCTCTTTGCGGGCGTAGCGCAGGGTTCTACCGTCTGGATGAGCCACGCGGATACGATTACGGCGCTGCCGGCTGGTGCTCATCCCATTGCTGCCACCGAAAATATACCCTACGCCGCTTATGAGTGGCCCGAGAAAAAACTCATTGGTGTGCAGTTCCACCCCGAAGTCAGCCACACCGCCTACGGCCCGCAGATGCTGGAAAACTTCCTTCGCCGATACTGCGGCTATACGGCGCACTGGCGACCTGAGGATACGATAGAGGCGCTGGTACAGGACCTTCGGGCAGCGATGCCGGAAGGGCAGGCTGTCTGTGCGTTATCGGGCGGGGTAGACTCCACTGTGGCGGCCCTCTTGGCTTACAAAGCAATCGGCGAGCGGTTTCACGGCCTCTTTGTCGATACGGGCCTCCTCCGCAAAGGCGAACGGGAAGCCGTCCTCCAAGCTTATGCGCAAATAGGCTTGCCTGTGCAGCTCATTCAGGCAGAGGAGGCTTTTCTCAAAGCGCTGAAAGGTATTACCGACCCGGAAGAAAAGCGCCGCCGCATTGGGCATGTTTTTATTGAGGTTTTTGAACGGGCGGCCCGTTCTATCCCGGATGTGCGGTATCTTATTCAAGGCACGATTTATCCGGATGTGGTGGAGAGTGGGGCCTCCGTGGCGCCGACCATTAAGTCCCACCACAATGTAGGTGGGCTGCCGGAGCAGCTTCCGTTTGCGCTGGTGGAACCTCTGCGGCTTTTCTTCAAGGATGAGGTGCGGCGGCTGGGGCAAAAGCTCGGTGTGCCGGAAAGCTTTTTGCAGCGGCATCCTTTTCCGGGGCCGGGGCTGGCCGTGCGTATCTTGGGCGAGGTGACCCCCGAGCGCCTAAGGACCCTGCGTGAAGCCGATGCCCGCTTCATAGAAACCCTCCACGAGACGGGCTGGTATGACCGGGTTTGGCAGGCGTTTGCGGTGCTTTTGCCTGTCTCTACGGTGGGGGTAGCGGGGGACAATAGAGCTTATGGGCAGGTAGTGGCGCTGCGGGCAGTGCTAAGCACCGATGGCATGACCGCTGAGCCAAGCCCCCTCCCGTATGAAGTGCTTCTGCGCACCACCCAGAAAATCTTGCAAGAAGTGCCCGGCATCACCCGCGTGGTATACGATCTCGCTTCCAAGCCCCCGGCTACCATTGAGTGGGAATAAAACCCTTATCTTCGCTCCGACAGCGGGCTTATGCGGTGGGTAAGCGTTTTGAGTCTCTGGGGTCTGTACGCGCAATCCGCCCTGAGTCAGGCTTACGAAGCGCTGGATAGACGCCTCACGGTCGTAGCGCAGCGCCACCTTGATGCCGCCTTACAAGATAAAGACAGCTTAGTGCGGGCCGAGGCTGCCTTGCTAAAAGGGATTCTTGCGGCGCAGGCAGGACGGGAGAAGGATGCCCTTTCTTACTGGTATCTGGCCTCTAAGCTGGACTCTGGCGGCCCTATTGCGGCTGAAGCGACCTTTCACCGGGCCCATTGGCTACTTCAATCTGCTTCGGACTGGAGCAAAGCCCTCTACCTTTTGCGAATGCTCCTGGAAAGTCCTGCTACGCCGCCCGACTTGCGTGCTCGAGTGGAAGACCGTCTGCGGGACTTTGCTTACCGACAGGCCGAAGCGGGCTTCCTCTGGGCGTACCTTAGCCAGAATCCCCCCTCCCTCCTCCATCCCTACTTATCCGAGGCGCTCTCCTACCACCTACGGCAAGCCTGTGCCTGGAAGCCCTGGTATTTTTTCCTGCGCACCTACCAGCAGACCTGCGGCGCCGCCCCGACTTCCGAAAACCTGGACTCCCTCCTTGCCACCCTCCCCCCGGAGACCCTGCGCATCGCTGTGATTCTCCCTTTTATGACCTTGCAGGGCGGGCTCCCACCGGTGCTGAACTTCTGGCAGGGGGGCACATGGGGACTTGCCCAGACCTACTCCCCCTTTTCCATTTGGCGCATCCAGCTCTATGACTCCGAGCGCAGCCCCCTCACTGTGCGGAGGATCTTAGATTCCCTCGCTACCCACCCCCCTCATATCCTCGTGGGCGACGTCTCCCATTCCCTCAATCAGATTATTGCTGACTGGTGCCAAAAAAACCAGGTCTGGCACGCCGTCCCCATTAATAAAGCTTATCCGCGCACGGCGTATACCTTTCCGCTTAGCGTGCCGGTCGCCTGCACTGGCGAAGAGATCGGCACTTACCTCACCCAAGTCCAGCCCGGTTCACGCGGCCTCATCCTGGTAGATAGCGATGAGCCCACCGCCGTAGAATACGCTAACAGCCTGCGGCAAAAGCTGTACGCCCCCCTGGTGCCCATTCCCAACACTATCTCTGTGCTGCTTAAGCGATGGGCTACCCTCAAAGACTCCCTGGCTGGCTATGACTGGTACCTGCTGGCCACCACCAATGAAGAAGTCGTTAGCTTTCTCCTCAATCGGCTGGGGCGGGATGCTGAGCCGCTGCCCCTTGTTATTGGTATGGAGGACTGGCTTCGCTTTCAGCGGACAGAACTCAAAGACTTCCGGCGCCTGGTGCTGTGGGTTCCCCAGACATACCTGCCTGACAGTAGCCAGTGGAGCCACATGGTGCGGGCTGTGCGGGATAGTGTGGGGATTATGCCCACGCCGTTTCATTTGCAGGGGTATGAGGGTTTTCGGCTAATTGGGGCGCTTTCGGAGGCGTATGAGCCGGGCGAGCCCCCTCATCTCTTGGCGGCTTGGCCCGGCCTGTTGAACCGCTATACAGTTCCTCCGGACTGCCGCAGCTACCGCTGGAGCCTGTGGGAATATCGGCGAGGCCAGATCAGCCGGATTGCAGGCCGGAATGACTCCTGACTCCTATCAGGCCCAGCGGATCCTACCGCTCTGGGACCAAGCCCGTCTGCAAAAAGCCTCCGCCCTCGTGATTGGGGTGGGGGGCTTAGGGACGCCCGCCGCACTCTATCTGAGCGCTATGGGCATCGGGCGGCTCCTTCTCTGCGACCCCGACACGATCGCCATAGAAAACCTCCATCGCCAGCCCCTCTATACCCCCGCTCACCTCGGCCAGCACAAAGTCCATATCCTCGCCCAGCACCTTCAAGCTCTGCGCCCCGACCTCCATATAGAAACCTATCCGCAATGGGCAGACGAGACCTTTCTTCAGCGCGTGGGCGCCGCTGTGGATATTTGGATTGATGGCACAGACAACCTCCCTAGTCGCCTCATCATAGACGAAGTCGCCACCTCTCTCAAAAAGCCCTGGGTGTATGGGGCTATCTTTCAGTGGGAGGGGCAGGTGGTGCTATGGGATGGCCTGCGGTATCGGGACTACTTTGGGGAGGGGGTGGAGGGCCCCTCCTGTAATGAGGCGGGCGTCCTGGGGGCGATTCCGGGGATTATCGGTAGCTGGCAGGCGGCCTTAGCCGCTATGTACCTATCTATCCCTTCTCTCGTCCCTCGCCATACACTCTTTCGGATTAGCCTTCTTACCGGCCAGGCCGAAACCTTTACCTTAGAAGCATCATCCTCGCCTCCCCTTATCGCAGAGACGCCCTTGGAAGTGAGCCTGATGGACCTTTCGCCGCCTTCAGCCTATTACTGGGTGGATATTCGGGAGGAGGCGGTTCCGCCCTTACCCTTTCCGTGTGAGCACCGACCTTGGTATCGGTATGACCAGGGCGACTTGCCACT
>JAPYWM010000143.1 GCA_028276345.1 Sphingobacterium sp. | reverse complement strand
GAAGCCCTTTCGGAAGGCGACCTCTTCGGGACAGCCCACTTTGAGGCCTTGACGCTCTTCTATCACTTGGACGAAAAGGCTTGCTTCTAGGAGGCTGCGGGGCGTACCCGTATCCAGCCACGCAAAGCCCCGGGGCATTCGCCGCACGTGTAGCTTGCCCCGCTCTAAGTAGAGCCGATTGAGGTCTGTTATTTCCAGCTCCCCGCGGGCGGAAGGTTTGAGAGTCTTTGCCAAGGCAGGCGCCATCCCATCATAAAAGTACAGCCCCGGCACCGCATAGGGGGATTTGGGCTGCTTGGGCTTCTCCTCGAGACTGAGAACCTTACCGGTAGCTTTATCAAACTCTACCACCCCATAGCGCTCCGGGTCATGAACAGGATAGGCAAAAATCAGCGCCCCTTCGGAAATCCGGCAGCTTTCCAGAAAGGCCTGCAGCCCACTCCCGTAGAAGAGGTTATCGCCTAAAATAAGCACCCCGGCCTCGCCCGAGAGGAAGTCCTCGGCGATGATGAGCGCCTGGGCGATACCTTCGGGCCGTGGCTGAACCGCATACTGGATAGTCAGCCCCAGATGCCCCCCATCGCGTAAAAGCCGCTCAAAATGCGGTCTATCTTCTGGCGTGCTGATCAGGAGTATCTCACGAATCCCCGTCAGCATCAAGGTGCTGAGGGGATAGTAAATCATCGGCTTGTCATAGACGGGCAAAAGCTGCTTCGTGATTACCTGCGTCATCGGATGAAGGCGGGTACCCGCCCCGCCAGCCAGCAAAATGCCTTTCATAAGAAGGGAGGAGGTTGGAGCTCGCTTAGGTAGGGCAGGCTTAGGTCTTTTTGGGAGAGAATAGGGGGCTCGCTTCCGAGTGCCCAAGCTATGCCTATTTCCGGGTCATCCCAACGAATTCCCCCATCCAGCTCAGGCACATAATAGGCCGAACACCGATACCATACGTACGCTCCCTCCGAAAGCACCAAAAAGCCATGGGCAAAGCCTGCCGGTACATACAGCCACTCCCAAGCCTCGCTATCGCTGCGCAGCGCTACGGCCTCCCACTTTTTATAGGTAGGGGAGGTGGGACGCAGGTCTACGATCACATCCTGAATGTGCCCATATAGCACCGTGATGAGCTTAGCCTGGGCGGCAGGGGGCCGCTGAAAATGCAGACCCCGCAGAACATTCCGCCGAGAAAATGAAACATTCTCCTGGACGAAGGCGGGAAGACCGAGTTCTTTTTCCCAGCTTTCTCGGTAGGCCTCCGTGAAAAAGCCCCGGTTATCTTTCCAGCGTTTGAGTCTCAGGAGGAAGGCATCCTGCAGGGGCAAGGGCACCCGCTCCATACCTCAGGCCGAATGCTGGACGAGTTTTTGGCGGAAGTAGGCGATTGTTTTGGGGAGGCCCTCCAAGGAGGTCACGCGAGGTTCCCATCCCAAAAGCTCTCGGGCTAATGTGATGTCGGGTCGGCGGACTTTGGGGTCATCCTCCGGCAGCGGCTTGAAGACAATCTCGCTTTGCGATTCCGGGATGAGGCGGAGGACTTCTCGGGCCATGTCCAGGATGGTGATCTCCTCGGGGTTGCCGAGGTTGACGGGGAATGGGTAATCGGTGTGAACCAACAGGCGAAAAATACCTTCCACCAGGTCGTCAATGTAACAGAAGCTGCGGGTTTGGGAGCCGTCTCCATAAACGGTGAGGGGTTGATTGGTGAGGGCCTGGGTAATGAAGTTGGGCAGGGCACGGCCGTCCTGGAGACGCATGCGGGGGCCGTAGGTATTGAAGATGCGCACGATGCGCACAGAGAGGCCATGCGTGCGGTGGTAGGCCATGGTCATCGCTTCCATGAAGCGCTTGGCTTCATCGTAGACGCCGCGCACACCGATAGGGTTGACGTTGCCCCAGTAGGATTCTTTCTGGGGGTGCTCCAGGGGGTCGCCATATACCTCGGAGGTGGAGGCTACCAGGATAGTGGCGCCTTTGGCGCGGGCTAATCCTAAGCATTTGTGGGTGCCGAGCGCGCCGACTTTGAGCGTCTGAATCGGCATCCGCAGGTAATCTGCTGGTGAAGCCGGCGACGCAAAATGCAGAACATAGTGCAGCTCCCCCGGCACATGGATGAAGTTCGTCACATCATAGTGGTGGAACTGAAAGCGGGGATTGCCGAAAAGGTGCTCAATATTTTCCAAGGAGCCGGTGGAGAGGTTGTCCATGCCAATAACCGTAAAGCCTTCGGATAGAAAGCGGTCACATAAATGAGAGCCAATGAAGCCCGCCGCCCCTGTTATCAAAACGCGCTTGGGCACCTGGCAAAGGTATGGGGAAAGGTGTGTACTTTTGCCGTATGCCGAAGCGCACCTATCAGCCCAGTCGGATCAAGCGACTGCGAACCCATGGCTTCCGAGCCCGGATGCAGACCCGGTGGGGCCGAGCTGTCCTCGCCCGCCGCCGCGCTAAGGGTCGTCATCGCCTCACCGTCAGCGACACCATTGCCGGCAAACCCTACTAAACCCCCCTATACCCTTCCTCGCGCAGCTCGCTTGCGTGGGAATTCCGCTTTTAAGTATCTCTGGAAGTTTGGTCGGCTTTATCGAGAGGGTGGTCTCGTCTTGCGGGCAGTCTTTTTCCCCATAGCGCTTTCCCAGCCTGCTGTAAAGGCAGCCTTTCTGGTGCGAAAAAAGCTATTTAGGCGGTCGGTCAAGCGTCAGCGCATTCGGCGGCTGCTCCGAGAGGGGCATCGCCATCTTCGACCGGATTGGGAGGCCGTCCTCAAAGGCGCCGAGGCCTGGCTCTTGTGGAGTTGGGAGGGCCCTACCTCTCCCAGCCTGAGTGCGCTTTCATCGGCTATGCAGCGACTCTTCGACAAGGCCTATCAGGCATGGCAAAAGTCCTTATCTTTTTGATTCGGGCGTATCAGCATTTGCTATCGCCGTATTTGCCGCAGACCTGTCGGCACCAGCCGACCTGCTCGGGGTATGCGGTGGAGGCTATTCGCCGGCATGGGGCATGGAAAGGCCTGTGGCTGGCGCTAAAACGTCTCTCCCGCTGTCATCCGTGGGGGACTTCTGGCTACGATCCGGTTCCGCCCTAACCGCATCCCAAAGGATGCCGGGATGTCGTTGCTGCGCTAAGCGGTTTCGCATCGTGGGGGAAAGGGGATTCCCCCGCAGGTCCAGTCGCTCCAGCTTAGGCAGCGCTAAAAGTTCCAGCGGCACCTGAGAGAGCTGATTGTCCCGTAGGTCTATCTCGCGCAGGCGAGTGAGTTCGCCCCACCCTCGGGGGAGCGCTGTGAGCTGATTACCCCGCAGCGAAAGAACCTCCAAGTCTTTTAGGGTGGTGATGCGAGAGGAGAGTGTCTGAATGGCATTTCCATCCAGGCGTAGGATTTTTAGCTGCGGAAGGCCCCAGACGATGGCTGGCACTTCCGAAAATCGGTTATCTTGCAGGTATAGCTCTGTGACGGAAGGGGGTAGCTCTAAAAAGGGAGGCCAAGTGGGCCATCCGTAGCCGTTGAGGTGGGCTTTGTGGACGGGGAAAGGATGGTAAAAATGGTAGAGGGCGGCGGCCGCCGCGACGCTCAGGAGCAAGATCAGCAGCACATAGCGCAGGTAAAGAGGAACGGGCTTGTCGGCAGAGAAGCGATGCTGGTAAGTCGTCCAGGCTTTTTGAAGGGTCTTTTGGCGCTTGCGGCGCTGGCGCTCCCGCTGCGCTAAAAGCAGGAGATGATACCGCAGGCGCAGCTCCGGCTCGGAGAGGACCTGGTAGGCCTCGTTGAGCTGGCGCATTTTTTCTTCGGCGGCCGGGTCTTTGCTGACATCAGGGTGATAGAGCCGGGCCAGTTCCCGATAGCGGGCCCGCACTTTGTCTACCGGCGCTCCAAAAGGGAGGCCTAATAGCCGGTAATAGTCCTTCACGTGGTTCAAAGTTAGGCCAAGTGTGGGATGTTTCCTACTATCAGCCCTGTCCGAGCCGAAACCCGCCAAGGATGTTAGCCGCCGCTCAGCTCCTCAGTAGTAAAGCCCCTTGCAGTAAAGCTTTCGCCCTACTGCTCATACCACTTGCGATGAGACTTTATCAGATTTGCCCGAAAGGATAGAAGTTTTTTCAG
>JAPYWM010000142.1 GCA_028276345.1 Sphingobacterium sp. | reverse complement strand
GGTTGGGCAGGCGACGAAGTGGGAGATGTAAAAGGCTGCGTATTGACCACATCGGCTACCCGGGGACGGCGATCCGCATCCCTACCGCGAGAAATGCTGTACACGGCATGAATGAGAAAGGTCAGGACGATGAGCGCCCCAAAGAGCGTCCAGGTAGCTTTCTCCGCAAAATCCGCCGCCTGCCGCACCCCCAAAAGCTGCGACGCCTGCGCTACGCCCTGAATATCCGTCGCTAATCCACCGCCTTTCCCCTGCTGAATCAGCACCAAAAGCGTCAGAAGAATGGCATCAATAACCAGAAGCCCAATAAGGATGCCAATTAGCCAGGCCATCGCCCAAAGGTAGGCAAAAAGTCTGATTTCCGAGGCGGCCACCTTTTTGGCAAAAAGCCCTAATATTGCATGGATGGAGATGATCCGTCCCGAAGGCCCTAAGCCCGTGGGCCCCTACAGCCCAGCTGTGCGTATAGGCCCCTGGGTATTCATCTCAGGCCAGATCGCCCTCGATGAGAACGGCAACCTCGTCCGTACAACCTTAGAAGCCGAGATAAACCAGGTGCTAAAGAACCTCCGAGCCATTCTCAACGCCGCCAGCTTAAGCCCCAGCAATCTGGTGAAGGTGACTATTTTCCTCACGGACATGGCGTTTTTTCCGATTGTCAATGCCGCCTATGAGAAGCTTTTTCCGAATGGCCAGTATCCAGCTCGGGAGACGGTAGCGGTGGCAGCCCTGCCGCGCGGCGCCCGCATAGAAATAAGCGCTATTGCCTACGACCCGCGTGGGTAAGCGAAGCCTGCTCAGTCTCTTCGCCCTGACAGGCTGCTGGGGGCAAACCCTCCCCCAAGCCTCGTCCCCTTGGCAGGATACCAGCCTGGTATTTCGCTGGATGCGACCCGACACAACTTATCTCTTCTACGAGGCGGAAAACGACACGCTATTTTTGTCGGCGTACCTCTTGCGCACCTATCAGAAGCTCGCCGCTGGCGAGAAAGTACGTGTGCTCCATATCGGCGACTCGCATATCCAGGGCGATGTCCAGGGCCGGGAAATCCGCAAAAAGCTATATACCCTCTGGGGCCCCGGTGGACGAGGATATGTCTTCCCGTATGCGCTGGCCGGCACCACGTCGACCTATGATTACCTCAGTAGTGGAGCCGGACAATGGCTATATGCCCGGAGTGTACATCTTTCGCCGGTTTTACCGCTTGGTATAACTGGGATTGCCATCGGAACGTATGATCCTTTGGCTACCTGGCGGGTGCGTTGGGCGCTGGAATACACACCAGCCGCCCCGCCCTCGGCCCAAGTTGGGCTCCTCACCCGCACCTTGAAAGACATCCAGCTTACCCTGGCCTATCATGATAGCGCTGCCCCCCTCAACAGGACCATCCCCGCCGGCTATCAGCTCACCTGGCATACCCTCTCCAAGCCCGTGCTCTTTCTGGAAGGGCGCTTCTCTTGGGAAGGCAGCGACAGCTTGGGCTATGCCGAGCTGCATGGCCTCTTCTTAGAAGATACTGGGCGGGTTACCTACTATACAATGGGCATCAACGGCGCGCGGCTCAGAGACCTGCCCACCCTGCCACTGCTCAAGGAAAGTTTGCGCCTCTTACAGCCCGACCTCGTCGTGATAGACTTAGGGACAAACGACCTATACGGCTTAGACGGCGGCCTCGTAGGCTACAAACTCGCCCTGGAAGCCGCCATAGACACCATCCGGAAAGCTATCAGCGAAGTGGATATTCTCGTGACCACCCCTATGAGCTTTTATCGGCGGATGCGGCCCGTGCCCGAACTCAAAGCCGCCTCGCAGATCGCCCGCTGGGTCGCCGTCCAAAAGCAGGTAGCCCTGTGGGATGCCGCATCCCTCCTCGGGGATATCAAGAGCTGGCGATTAGCAGGCTTGGCGCATCCGGATATGGTTCATCTGCTCTCCCCCGGCTATGCCCACAAAGGTCAGCTTTTTGCAAGGGCCTTCCTCCATGGCTACTGGAAGTACCTCGTGGGGCGTTTGACGAACCCGCAGGAAGAAGGCCGTCAGGTAACGCTGCCGGACTCGCTCCTGGTAGTCCGGGCGATTCCACCTACGCCCACCCTCAGTCAATGGGCAGGTACCCCAGCGTCTGCTGCTTCCCCCCAGACCTATGCCCCGCCCAAGCCCACTTACCGCTTCCACAAAGTCCGTCCCGGAGAAACGCTGGGTAGCATTGCACAGCGCTACGGGGTGAGTGTGCAGGTCATCCAGCGGGAGAATGGGCTGCGGGGCACCTTCATCCGGGCCGGTCAGACCCTCCGCATCCCCACCGCTTCCGGGGGAAGTAAAACCAAACCTGCCCCTTCCACCAGCACAAAGAACCCGCCCTCCGGTACGCGTAGCCACATCGTGCGTCCCGGCGAATCCCTCTGGAGTATCGCCCAGCAGTACCGGACTACCGTGGAGGCTTTGCGCCGTCTCAATAACCTCTCCCCTTCGCAAGCCATCCATCCCGGTCAGAAACTCCTCATCCCATAAGGGCCTTCGCCTTCGCAAAAACCGCCTGCCACATGGCCCAGGTGAGTCGACCCGTGAAAGTATTTTGCTGGCTGGGATGATAGCTGGAAAGAAGCTTCACACCTGTGGGTGATTCGTATAAGGCATCATGCTGAAAAGGCGGCCGGCGATGAAATCCAAGTAGCTCTACCGCCGCCTGATGCGCTATTGCACCGAGCGCTAAAACGACCCGCAGGTGAGGCCGGAGCGCATGCCATTCCCGCAGGAGATAGGCCCGACAGGTGTGAATCTCATCGGGAAGGGGTTTATTCGCCGGTGGGGCGCAGCGGACGACAGCTGAAATGTACACCCCATACAGCTGAAGGCCATCGCTAAGGCCGAGGCTTTCCGGAGCGGAGCTGAGCCCTACCTCATACAGAACCTGGTAGAGCCACTGGCCCGATCGGTCCCCAGTAAACATGCGTCCGGTGCGGTTGGCCCCATGGGCGGCCGGCGCCAGACCGATAATCCACAGCCGTGCCGCAGGGTCCCCAAAGCCCGGAACCCCGCGGGCATGATAGCGCCATCCCTGAAAGCGACGGGGCGGCTTCTGGGCTACCGCTTCCCGATGGGCTACCAGCCTCGGACACGCCCGACAAGCCAAAATCTCCTGAGATAGCCCTTCCACCCAGCTCACACCCGACCTAAGGTAATCTCCGCCGGTGGTGCCCCGTACAGCTCCGAAATGACCCGGGACCGGTAGGTGAAAATCTCCCTTAGCCGGGGCCGCACCAAAAATGGATGCACCAGCCGCCCCAATGGCCCCAGCGGTAAAAGGTAATGCACCTCATCCTCCATAAGCGTTTCTTCGCCCTGCCGGGTGAAAATATGCCGGTGATGCCAAAAAACATAAGGCCCAAACCGCTGCTCATCTACGAAGAGGGCCGTCTCCCGATCAGGGGCAGGGGGCTGTAAGTGCGTGATCTCCGTCACCCAGGTCACGGGAATGCGTAGAAGCGGCCGCACCGTATAAACAATGATAAGGCCCGGCGTCATTTCAGCCGGAACCGCTGACCGAATAACAAAACCCATGTCGGGTGGCGTAATACGTGCCAAGTTTTCAGGGCGCAAAAAGAAAGGCCATAATTCTTCCAGGCGGTGAGGGACAAGCTGGCGGCTGTAAAGGCGATATAGCATAAGCTGATGCCTATAACGAAATTGGGGGTAAGAGGGGTTTGTGCAGGCCGTGACGCCGAGTTAATCTGCCCCTTGTAGAGGTGCTTGCCCACTCCCCATCCCGCTACGCTTGGACAAGCGGCCCCATCAAACGCAAAGGCGCTTCCAGCACACAAGGCTTCCCTATCTTACCTTGCCTATCTTTGCAGAGAATGTTATGCAGCCGGCTATTGGAAACTACACGCTCATCCGACCGCTCGGCGAAGGCGGCATGGGTACGGTCTATTTAGCCCAGCATCAGCATCTGCAATACTATGCCGTGGTCAAGTCCCTCCATCCGCACTACGCCCAGAATGAAGCCCTCCGCCAGCGATTCTATACCGAAGCGCAGCTCATGGCCCAGGTGGCCCATCCCGCTATCGTGCGCTTGTACGACTTCGTCATCCAGGATGGCGTCCCGTA
>JAPYWM010000141.1 GCA_028276345.1 Sphingobacterium sp. | reverse complement strand
GGGAGCATGCCCCCATAGTGCGCCTCAAAGAAAGCCTGCCCTTCTACCACTGCCGCAGACTGCGGTAGGTCATCCGCCATGTACGAAACAGCACGCAGCTTGAGAACCCCGATGCCGCCTACGAGCAGAAAGAGCGCCGAAAGCCCGTAAATCAGGGGCCGTCGCCGTTGCACGACCTCACCTGCCCAGCGGAGAAAGACCCGAATCCACTTATTTTCTAAGTGGCGCACATCCCGGCCCGTGGGTGCCGGTAAAATCATCAAAACCGACGGCAAAAGCAGCACCGTCAGCCCATACGACGCCATCGTCCCCCAAAACGCCACTAACCCAAACTCTTGCAGCGGCACCACCCGCGTCAGATACAGCGTCAAAAACGCAAACGCATTATTGGCATGGATCATGAGGGTGACAAAGCCCATATCGCGAATCATCTCGCGTATGGAAGCCACTTTATCGCCTTTGGCTACGTAGAGCCGATGATACTCGCCAATCATGTAAATAGCCGGCGGTATCCCTAAAATGACAATAAGCGGCGGCAAAAGCGCTGTAAGCAAGGTGAGCTTGAAGCCATACAGGCCTACCACGCCTATCGTCCAGATAGCCGTCAGCCCTAATAGCAACACCGGAAAGACCACCGCGTACCACGACCGAAAGTAGGCATACAGCGCTAAAACAGTCAGCAGCAGCGAGGCAATCGTAAAGAGCAGGAGTTCGTGGGGAACGAGCTGGGCCACTTCGTGGCGGAGGTACGGGACGCCCCCCAGGTGCAGGCGCGTAGAGAGCTTTTCAGCGGCTTCGGCGGCAAGGGCCTTAATAGCTCGCAGCAGGTCGTGTTTGGCGCGACTGTGGAGGGTGAGGGAGTCTATAGTCAGGAGGATGAGAGTAGAGCGGCCAGCGCTATCCCACAAAAGTCCTCTATAGAAGGGGAGATTCTGCTGGATGGCTTTCCAATCAGCTGCGGATTGCACGGAGAGGGTATCCAGCGTGGGGCCCTCTTCCTGCCACCTAAGAAGCGGCAGTCGGGTAATGGAGAGGCTTCGGCGCACGCCGGGTAGCTTTTCCAGGCGCCGCGTCAGCTCGCCCAGCCCCCTCCAGAAAGTAGTATCCGGCTCCGACGGGACTTCCACCCCTACCAGGACCAGGCCGGCGTCTTCACCAAAGGCTTTTTGAAAGGCTCGATAAAACTGGTAGTCGGAGTCGTCTTCTGGGATGACTTTGACAAAGTCCTGGGAAATTTCCACGGTGCGGGCCTGCCAGAGCATAAAGGCGGTGCCTACGAGCGCCAGTACCAGCCAGTAGTAACGCCCCCGTAGAATAATATCCGGCCACCCCCTCACGAAAGCAGCTCGGGTTTGTAAATAGCCTCACCCAGAAGGTGACGGGCACATTCCTGAATACCTTCCGTGAGGGCCGGATGCGGCTGAAGGATTTGACACAAATCACTCAGACGACGAGAAAAGCGAATCATCATAGCCACCAGCCCAATAATAGCGGAGGCTTGGGGGCCTACGGCCCGACATCCCAGAATATACGGGTCCGGCTCATCCGTCGTGATGAGCTTGAAGAAACTGCCCTGCGTGCGCATGGCCAGCCCTCGCGCCGTAAAACGATAATCATACCGGGCCACCCGGTAAGCATAGCCCTTAGCCCGGGCCTGCTGCTCATTTAGACCCACGCCAGCCACCTCCGGCCGCAAAAACATAATCCACGACAGATGGTCATAGTCCAGCGCCCGCCGTACCCGCCCAAACATCCGCTCCACCGCATAACGGGCCTCCTGCTCCGCTACATTGACAAACCCAGCCCCCTGGTCATCCACATCCCCCGCAGTGAAAATATGCGGTACACTCGTCTGCGTCTCCTGTGTAATGATGTGGCCACTCGGCGAGAGCTTCACGCCAATCCGTTCTAAGCCCAACCCCTCCGTATTAGGCACTCGCCCGACAGACACCAGCACATGCGTAGCCGTGCATTCCCGAACCTGCCCATCCTGCAAAACGCCATACCGAATACCGTCCTCCCCGATTTCTACATGGGCAATTTCAGCCCGCGTGTAAATATGCACATTACAAGTAGCAAGGTTCTGACTAACGAGCGCCGTCACGTCCGGGTCCTCGTAAGGCAGGATGCGGTCCGCTTTCTCTACCATGGTAACCCGGACACCCGGATAAGTAGAGAAAATGGTGGCAAACTCACACCCAATGACGCCCGACCCGATCACCAAGAGGTCCGGCGGAAAAGCCGAAAGGGATTGCAGGTGGTCACTGGTAAAAACCCGCTCGCCATCTATGGGAAGATGGGGAAGGGTACGGGGACGGCTCCCCGTCGCAATCAAAAAGTACTGCGCTTCAATTTCGTACGGTTCACCCTCCCGGGGAAAGACCCGCAGGCGATGGGGCGAAATAAACTCAGCTGTACCGAAGACCAGGTCCAGCCACCCCAGCTTCTGATAGTGATCAATCTGACACAGCATCTGGGCTTGCCTTTCTGCGGTGGCGGCCCGAACGATCTCCTGAATCGCCCCAAAGTCAACCTCATAGCCCAGCACCCGATACCCCCGGTCCGTCAAAAAAAGCTTGTCAAAGTCCTTGGCGAGTTCCCACCAGGTTTTACTGGCGAGGGCGCCATTGAAGATGGCAGCCCCGCCTATCTGGTTTTTTTCGATGAGGCAGACCCGTTTCTGAAAATCCATCGCACGCATGGCGCCGGCAAAGCCGGCAGCTCCCCCCCCAATTATACACAGGTCGTAGCTTTGCACCAAAGCGAAGGTACGAAATGCCCCGTCTTTACTGGGTGGTAGGGGAGCTTTCCGGAGAACAGTATGCGGCCCCCCTCGCTCACCGCCTACAAGCGCTCGTTCCTGCCCTGAGCCAGCGAGGCCTGGCGGGCCCCCTCATGCAGGAGGCTGGCGTAGAAGCCTTCCAGAGCTGGGAACCCTATAGCGTCGTGGGCTTCTGGGAAGTCGCCCGAAACCTACCCCGCTTTCTACGGCTCCTGCGAGGCATTTGGGAAGATATCCAAACTTGGAAGCCAGACCGGGTGGTGTTAGTCGATTACCCCGGGCTAAACCTCCGTTTAGCCCGCCGCCTCGCCAAAGCGGGCATCCCCTTCACCTACTTTATCTCGCCGCAGCTCTGGGCCTGGAACCCCAGCCGCGTCCGCGCCCTCCAAACCCCCTTCGCCGAAGTGCTCTGCATCCTACCCTTTGAACCGGACTTTTACGCCCAATACAGCGTCAAAGCCACCTATGTGGGCCATCCGCTCGTCTCGATGATGCGGGATGTAGAAGCCTATTCCCATGACCGGCCCTACATAGCGATTTTGCCAGGTAGTCGGCTCGCCGAAGTGCGAAATACGCTGCCCATATACGTGGCCGCCGCACAAGCCTTCCCAGCGTATGACTTTCTGATTGCGGGCGTGGGACACATCCCAGAAGCGCTTTACGAGCGGTATCGAGGGCCGTATCGGGTGGTGTATGGGCAGACGCGCAGCCTTTTGAAGGGGGCCATGGCGGCTATGGTTACTTCCGGCACTGCCACCCTCGAAGCCGCCCTCGCTCTCTGCCCCAGTCTCATCGGCTACAAAGGCAGCTACCTCTCCTACTGGATCGCCCGCCAGCTCGTGCGCGTAAACTTCATCGGCTTACCCAACCTCATCCTCCAGGAAGCGGTTTTCCCAGAACTTATCCAGGGGGAGCTGACGGCAGAACGGGTACAGGACACACTGAGGGGGCTTCTTTCCCAGCGGGAAACGATCTTGGAGAAGCTGCGCAGCCTTCAGGCGCGACTGGGAGAGGGAGACGCTATGGAGAAGGCCGCCTGTCACTTATCCCAGGCCCTCAGCGCCACAAGTACGCCAGCGTAAAGCGCAGCGTATTCTGAAGGGGGTGGTTCTGCACGAGCGAGGTCAGGTAGGCAAAGTCCAGCCGTACTTGCCGGAATTGCAGGCCGGCCCCCAGCGTGATGAACCGCCGGTTTCCCTTCATCGGATCTTCGTAAAAGAACCCCCCGCGCACCTGGAAGATGCGGTTGTAGTCGTACTCCAGGCCCATGCTCCAGTAGATTTCGGAGATTTCTTCCTTGAAGCCGCCAGGCGCATCGCCAAAGCTTTT
>JAPYWM010000140.1 GCA_028276345.1 Sphingobacterium sp. | reverse complement strand
CGATTTCTCCAAGGATGCACATGCGGTCCCGCGTGCAAATGGTAATAAAATAAGCCCCCAGCTGAGAATGATCGTATCCCCGCAAGCAGATGTTGCGACGGTGATGTTTAGAGGTATCATACCGCATGGCCAAGCTATTAAGACTCTACCCCCCCCAGAGCCGCTCGAATAGGAGGATACCCCCGTCAATCGCCTCACACGTGCCTTATACCATTTCCCATTATAAACTTTCTTTTTGGGCGCGCCCATCCCCTCTTCACATTAAGAAAGCCTTGGCCTCAGAATGGTATTATACAGGTCGGCGCAGTTGGGGGGGGTAGGGGCCCCCATACATAAGCCCCAGAAAAAAGCCCTGAGCGTTATCCTGGCAAAGGCCGCCGCCCTTCCCACAAAACCTCCACCACCGCCGGATCCGCTAACGTGGACGTATCGCCAAAATCCCGCTCACCCGTGGCAATCTTTCTCAAAATCCGGCGCATAATTTTACCGGAGCGCGTTTTAGGTAGGTCGGGCGCAATATGAATCACATCGGGCTTTGCAATCGGGCCTACCTGCTGGCGAACTGTTTCTATTAGCTCGGCCTCGGTGGGTGGCGGCGTGTCTTTTTGCAGGACGACGAAAGCGTAGATGCCCTCGCCCTTAATGGGGTGGGGGAAGCCCACGACGGCGGCTTCGGCTACGGCCGGGTGGGCAACCAAGGCGCTCTCTATATCCGCTGTGCCGAGGCGATGGCCGGAGACTTTCAGGACATCGTCTATCCGCCCGTAAATCCAGAAGCAGCCGTCCTCATCTATTCTGGCACCATCGCCGGTGTAGTAATAGCCGGGGTACGGGGCAAAGTACACCTCATAGAAGCGCTGCGGGTCCCCCCAGAGGGTGCGGCCCTGACCGGGCCAGCTGCCTTTGAGGGCTAAGATACCCTCACCTGGGGAGGAGAGCTCCTGCCCCTCCGGCGTCAGCAAAACCGGCTGAATACCCGGCAGGGGATACGTGGCGCTACCCGGCTTCTGAACGTTATGCAGGGCCGGCAAGGGGCTGATGCTTATCCCGCCCGTCTCCGTCTGCCACCAGGTGTCTACAATGGGGCATTGGCCTTTGCCTACAACATCATGGTACCATCGCCAGGCTTCGGGGTTGATAGGCTCGCCTACGCTCCCCAAGAGGCGCAGCCGATCCCGCCGGCTCTGATGAACCCACCGGTCGCCCTCGCGCATGAGCGCCCGAATCGCTGTGGGCGAGGTGTAAAGAATCGAGACGTCGTATTTGTCCACGATTTGCCATAGGCGCCCGGGCGTCGGATAGGTCGGCGTCCCCTGAAAGAGCACTTGGGTCGCGCCATTACAGAGCGGCCCATAGACCAGGTAGCTATGCCCAGTAATCCACCCCACATCCGCTGCACAGAAGTAGACATCCTCGGGTTTGTAGTCAAAAACCAGCCGGAAGGTATAGGCGGCATAGACTAAGTAGCCGCCGGTGGTGTGAAGGAGGCCTTTGGGTTTGCCGGTGGAGCCGGAGGTGTAGAGGATGAAAAGCGGGTCTTCGGCTTGCATGGGGGGGTAATCGGTGTAGGGCGGGATGGTGGCTTTTAGGGCTTGATAGCTGTGATGGTGAGCCGCCGGGGGGGCGAAGGGTTTTTCAGGCGTGTCTATGACCAAGATATGTTCCACGGCGGTGCCTTCGGCGGATGCTATAGCCTGCTGGTAGAGGGGGGTGACTTTACCACCTCGGGGACTCTCTTCGGTCGTGATGAGGAGCTTAGCCTGGGAATCTAAGAGCCGAGATCGCAGCGCCTCCGTAGAAAACCCGGCAAATACCACCGTGTGAATAGCCCCTATCTGCGCACAAGCCAGCATGGCCGCGATCGTCTCGGGGATCATGGGCAGGTAAATTGCCACCCGGTCTCCCTTCTGGATGCCTAAGTGCCGCAGAATGCCTGCTACGCGGTGGACTTCCTTCTCCAGTTCGGCATAGGTAATCCGCCGGCCCGGGGTATCGGGATGGTCGGGCTCCCAGTAGAAGGCGACGCGGTCGGGTTGGCTGCGCGCATGGCGTCCCACGGTATTGTAGGCGGCGTTCAGCAGGCCATCCTCATACCAGCGGATGTCTACATAGGGCTTGTCGGTGGGATTGGTAGGATGGTGGATAGCGAAGTGGCTGATTTTCGTCGGGAAGCGGGCCCAGGTGAGGATTTCGGCGATTTCTTTCCAGAAGGTGTCCGGCTCCCTAATGCTGCGCGCATAAAGGGCGGCATATTGTGGTGCGAGCCGCTGCGCGGCTTCCAGCCAGAAGGCCATACGACAAAGATATAGGCTTTCTATTGGGATGGGGCGGTTATTAGAGCCTTTATGGTTGCGAGGACCGACCATAACTTCAGCCACCGCCACGGCCATATTGTGAAAGGAAGCACCGGACAAACTATAAACTCCTCGAATAGGCCCTGCGGCTCTAAAAGCTGTTTATTGTGGGGCATGACCAGGCCCACCATGCGCGCCTCCGAATGCAGCCGACGAGAAGCCCGCATCGTGGGAATCCCCATAATCGTATCCCCGATCAGTCCCGTGCATACGATGAGGATTTTACGAACCGCGTTGGGAGGGATAGGGGGCTTAGGGGCACTCCTTCGGTGGGCATACCACAAGGTCCACCGCCGCCAGAGCTGTACGGCTTTTTTCTTATAGAGAGAACCGCTCGTGGTGCGCAAAGGTAATTTGATAGCGTGTGTTCTACCTTTGTGGCATGCGCTATCTGCCCCTCATCATTGGGCTTCTCGCAGCCCAGACTTTCACCCCTCGCCAGCGTGAGGTGGATATGGAGCACTTGACTTTGCGGGTACGTTTAGATGCCCCTAAGGGGCTCGTCTATGGGCTGGTCACCCATCGCTTCCGGGGCCTGCGCCCCGGCGTAGATAGCCTCGTCTTAGATGCCATAAACCTCCAAATAGAAGCCATTACCTACCACGAAAAGCCTCTCACCTACCAATATGACGGCCAGAAGCTGGTCCTACGCTTCCCCAGTCCAATCCCTGTGGGGGCACTGGACTCGGTAACCATTCGCTACACGGCCCAGCCCCGCAAAGGAATCTACTTCATCGGTTGGAAAGACCGGACAGGTCGGGCCCGCCGGCAAATCTGGACCCAAGGTCAAGGTACTGACCACCGCCACTGGATTCCCGCTTACGACGACCCTAATGACAAACTTATCACCGAAACCTATATCACCTTTGACAGCCGCTATCAGGTCCTCTCCAACGGCCTCCTCGTAGACACCCTCCGCAACCCCGACGGTTCCCTCACCTGGCACTACAAGATGCCCAAACCCCACAGCCTCTACCTTCTCATGGTCGCCATCGGCGAATACGGTATTGAGCGCCGCACGACTAGCCGAGGCACGCCTCTCAATCTCTACTACTACCCCGACAAGCGCGCCTGCTGCTTAGAACCTACCTACCGCTACTCCGTGGAAATGATGGAGTTCTTAGAAGACGAAATCGGCCTACCTTTCCCCTGGCCGCAATACAGCCAAGTCCCCGTTGCCGACTACATCTACGGCGCCATGGAAAATACAACCGCCACGGTGTTCGGCGACTTTTTCCTTGTGGATGACCGGGCATTCTTAGACCGAAACTATGTAGAAGTCAATGCGCATGAGCTTACGCACCAGTGGTTTGGCGATTATGTAACGGCTCGAAGTACAGCGCATATTTGGCTCCAGGAAAGCTTTGCCACACACTATGCCCGGCGCTTCATCGGGCATATCTACGGCAAGGATGCCTATGACTGGGGGCGCCGTACCGAACACAACCTCGCCCTCTCCGCCAGCGAAAAAGACAACCTTCCCGTCGTCCATCCCAACGCCGGCTACGCCCGCATCTATCAGAAAGGTTCTGCCATCCTGGATATGATGCGCCACACCTTCGGCAACGAAACCTACCGCCAAATCATCCGCCACTATCTCCAAAAGCACCCTTACGATGTGGTAGAGACCAACGACCTGTATCAGGCCTTCCAGGATGCGGCGGGCCTCAGCCCCGACTGGTTCTTCCAAGAGTGGCTCTATCGCGGCGGCGAGCCTCACTACAAAGTCTCCTACGCCCCCATCCAGAAATCGGGGAAAAGCTTCACCCA
>JAPYWM010000139.1 GCA_028276345.1 Sphingobacterium sp. | reverse complement strand
GATTTCCTGGTGCTGGGCGGGATAATCGCATGGGCCTTATATAGCATCCCGCGGCAAACCTTCCGCCGAGCCTGGTTCCTGGTGGGAGGCTATTGGGTCTTCTGGGGAGTGATGGGGCTGATTTTCTGGGGACTGGCCCGCCATAGTCAACTTTCGCTGGAAATATCCGATTTTACACACTTTGGAGATGCTTTCCTCATTCTTGGGATAGTCTTAGCAGTTTCTGGACAGTTTTTGGCCGGAAAAGTAGAGATTTCAGAGAGAAGGTTGTGGTTATGGATAGGAACTTTTTCCCTCTTAGGGAGCATAATAACTGGGGTTGCAGGCGTGCCCTGGTGGGGGGTGGTAAGCTTAGCCGTTCTGTACCTGTCGTTTTTTCTGCCGCTACGAGTGCCGGGGTTTGTTTGGGGCCTCTTTCAGGGGGTTCTCCTATCTGTTGTCGTGAATAGTTTTTTTTCGGCGGCGCAGGAATGGCGCGCCAAGCAGCGTATACCTGCTTATGCTAAGCTCGCTGCCTTTCCACGCGACCTTCTTCTCGAGGCACGCCTCTCCTACCGCCTTGCCCGCCTGAGCCAGGATACCCTCCTCTGGCAAAACCTCTCCACCGCCGATAATCTCATTGACGCAACTTTCATAGCCCGCCTTACCCGAAAATACTGGCGCAGTCTCCCCCCCGATGCCCTGACCCCTACCCTGAGTCCCCATCTTTTTTTCGTCGTGAAAGGAACAAAACGCTACTTCTACGCGGGGCGCTACCCCCTCAGCTATCAGGGTTATCCTATCTTTTTGCAAATAGAGTTGTATCCCCGCGTGCGGCCCCTGGCTGAATCCTTCGCCGGTACTGCCCCCAGCATTAGCTATGCCCTTTACGACAACCAACAGCGGGTTTTTACCCATGGTCACAGCAACTTCCCCTCTCATCTTTACCGCTCCTTAGAAAGTCAATGGAGCTGGCAACATTTGCCTGATAAGTATCAGGTTTATTACCGGGCTTCAGCACAGCAACATCTGATTTTAGAGTACCAAAGGCGAACTATTTTACATGTTTTAGCCTCTTTTCCTTTTATCTTGCTAATCCTTGGTCTCATCAAAGCATTAGAGCTTGTTTGCAAAAGGCCGGAAGGGTGGAAAATATTTTGGGAGACTCGGCACCGACTGGCCCCCCGGGTGCGAGCGGTATTTATCGCCACGGTGATTTTGCCCCTCATAGGGCTATTAGGCGTGAGCTTTCTGTTCTTTATCCGACTCACACAGGGTAGCCTCGAAGATAGTCTCCGCCGAAAACTAACCATTTTGCATAGCTACATCCAGGATGAGCGCATTTTGAGTGAAAAACTTCTGACAGGGATAGATAGTTACATTCCCCACGAAGAGTCCTATATCCGAGATCTCATGCAACGGCTGGCGCGCCTCACCGAAAGCCAGGTGGCTATTTATACGGCGGACGGATTCTTATATAGCAGCACCTTATCGCCGGCGTATGTGGGGATATATGTGTTTCCCCTCTTAGACCCCTCTGTAAAAACTACCGCAGAGGAGTTTATGGTCGCTCGACGGGAGTGGCCAGGCATTGGGCGGGTAACCTATGGCTACATGCCGCTGCGGAACTCATCTGGACGGCTCCTGGGCTATATCCAGGTGACCTTCCCAGCGCCGCAAGTCACCCTCTACCAGGCTATCCGGGGCTTTATCGCATATGGGGTAAATGTATATCTTTTGCTTATTTTAGTCAGCACTCTGGTAGGTCTTTCTCTCATGGAGCACATATTGCGAGGACTTTCCGAAATAGAAGATCAAGTGCGAAAAGCTCCGATAGGCACTATCCCCCCACGCCTTAGCTGGCCTAACTCCCAGGACGAAATCGGAACTTTCGTACGGGCCTACAACGAAATGATCAACCGCTTAGAAATCAGCCAGCGCGAACTGGAAATGACCCTGCGCCAAATCAGCCAGCAGGAAATGGCCCGCCAGGCCGCCCATGAAATCAAAAATGCGCTCACCCCCATCAAGCTTATCGCCCAATACCTGCAGCGCCTCTCCCACATCGAACCCGAAAAGCTTCACCGGCTCAGCCACGAAATGCTCCAAAAAATAGAAACCCTCGCCCGCATCGCTAACCGATTTCTCACCTTCGCCGGCCCCCAAGACCCCTCCACCCTCACGCTGGTCCCCATTCATCTCAATCATTTTCTCGAAGAGTACTTCCAGCCCTACATGCAAAATACCTCCGTTCACATGGCGCTTCTTTTGCCAGAAACCCCTGTCTGGATAAAAGGCCATCCAGACCTGCTTTCGCAGGTGCTAAATAATCTCATTCAGAATGCGCTGCAAGCCTTAGAGGGACGGGAAAATAGCGAGATCACCTTGAGCCTGGAGACCCGGGACGGAGAAGCCTGGATAGCCGTGCGGGACAATGGCCCCGGCATCCCACCCGACGTGCAAGCGCGGATGTTTGAGTTTTACTTTACCACGAAGCGCAGCGGAACAGGCTTAGGGCTGGCTATTTCCAAGCGGCTGGTGGAGCAAATGCAGGGACGCATTTTCGCAGAGACGCAGCTCGGGCAGGGAACCGTCTTTTATGTGGTGTTTCCGGCTTATATGCCGTAGCGTGGGAGGAATAGGGCTGGGCCTGGCGCAGGTTATCACGTATGATACGCTTTTGCCGCCAGGGGTAGGGGTGCTTCCTCTCCCTGAGCAAAGCTGGCTGATCCGGGTGCTGCTTGTACATCCGCCCCGGGAAGTCCGGTATGATACAACAGGGCATCGGCTATTGTGGGAGCCTGCGCCTGACTCTATGCGGCTAATGTACCGGCTATTCCATCTGCCACCCCCTCAAATGGCGCCCTATCAGCCTCAGCCCTTGCAGGCCCTGATGCAATGGGATAGTGCGCAGGCAGCAACTTATGGGGTGTCCGCTTATGCGGGGTCAGTGGTAACAGCCGACACGTTTACTTCGCGCCTGCGGCGCAGCGGAAGCCTCACACGTTCGCTCACCATAGGCACTGGGCAAAACGCCACCCTCAATAGCGCTTTCCGCCTCTCCTTAGAGGGCCCTATCGCCCCAGACCTCTATCTGATAGCCGCCCTCACCGACGAAAACCTCCCCTTCCAGACTGCCACGCAAACTTTCTCTGACTTTGACAGGGTCTTCATTGGCCTGCGCTGGCAAAAAGCCCAGCTCCTCCTGGGAGACCTAGAATTCAAAGAGTCCCAGACCCGCTTTGCAAACTTCTACCGCAATGTCCTGGGGATAGAGGCCCGCCTGGATACCACTTTCTACCGCGGACGCCTCGCCTTAGCCGAAGCCAAAGGCCGCTTCCATACCAATAGCTTCATGGGCCAGGAAGGCCGCCAAGGCCCCTACCTCCTCACCGGCAAAAATAACGAACGTTTCATCACAATCCTCGCCGGCTCCGAAAAAGTTTATATAAACGGCCAGCTTATGCAGCGAGGCGTAGACAGAGACTATGTGATTGATTATACGACCGGGGAGATCACCTTCACCCCACGGGTGCCCATTACAGCGGCGACGCGGATCGTAGTGGATTTTGAATATGCAGACCGGAGCTATGGGCGGACGTTCGTCTGGACCCGGCATGAGTTTGGTGGGGCGCGCTGGCAAATAGGCCTGAGCTACTTCCGCCAGGCCGATAATCCCCGCCGCCCCTTGGACTTTACACTCACGCCGGAGGAGGAAGCCCGCCTGGCCCAGCTCCCGCGAGGCAGTACCGTAGGCCTCCTCAAAGGCGTGGATACCCTCCCCTACGAACCCGGCACCATCCGCTACAAAGCCCAAGACACGCTCATCGGCGGCGTGCCTTATACCTACTTTGTGGTGAGCCAAGACCCAGCCCAGGCGCTTTATCAGGTGAGCTTCGCGTATGTGGGACCGGGTAGGGGCGATTATGTGCGCGCATCCGCCACGCTCAATGGCAATGTCTTTTCCTGGGTGGGACCTGGAAAAGGCGACTTCATCGTCGGGCGCGCCGTGGCCCTCCCAACAGCCACGGAGATTTTCTCCCTGCGCCCTACCTGGGAAATACTACCCCGCCTGCGCTGGGTAGGAGAAGCCAACCTCAGCCGCTATCAGGAAAACCGCTTCGCCGGCTACATCCAAAATGGCCTCGCT
>JAPYWM010000138.1 GCA_028276345.1 Sphingobacterium sp. | reverse complement strand
AAACCCTCACCCCTACCCATCGTGAAGAGATGGCCGCCCTCCTCAAAAAGATAGCCCTGGCTTACACCATCATAGAAGTCTCCGTGGAAGCGATCGACCGCCTCAACGTGCTGCGGGCTACCCTTCTCGGCATGGCCCAGGCGGTAACCAGCCTCGCTATCCGTCCTGCTATCGTGCGCATAGATGGCCCGCATGCGCCACCGCTCCCAGGTTATTGCGTAGAGACCCACATTGATGGGGATGCCACCTGGCCGGAGATTGCCGCCGCTTCTATCCTGGCGAAAACCGCTCGCGATGCCCACTTAGCGCTCCTCCACGAGGAATACCCCCACTACCACTGGGCCCAAAACAAGGGCTACCCTACGTCCCAGCACAAAAAAGCCCTCCAAGCCTACGGCCCGTCACCGCTGCACCGGCGTACATTCCTGCGAAAGCTTAGGTTCTAATGCCACTTCCTATAGACTTTTGGGCGGCAGCCCGCCCACCCACCAGAAACCAACCTAATCCCGAATCCCCATAAAACGCTCCACCTCCAGAAACAAATGATACCGGTACCGGCCAATACCATGATTCTGCCCCGGATAAATGCGCCAAGTAAGGGGGCTCTCAGGCGCACGCCCCAAAAGCCTCTCTATGAGAAGGTAGCTTTGCTGAACGTGCACGTTATCATCGGCTTCGCCGTGGATGAGGAGGAGCGGGGCTTGTAGGCGACGACTGGGGGCGAGCAGGCTGGTACGTTCGTAGCCTTCGGGGTTTTCGGCAGGGGTCTGCATGAAGCGCTCGGTGTAGGCAGAGTCATACAGGCGCCAGTCCGTAACCGGCGCGACAGATATAGCGCCAGCTAAGGCATCAGGGGGCGCTTCCATGGCGAGGCGGGCCGCTACATAGCCCCCAAAGCTCCAGCCCATCCCGTACACCTTCTCCACATAGGGCTGACGCCGGAGATACTGCACAAAGTCCACTACATCCGCTGTCTCCAGTGTACCGAGCTGCTTATAGATGCCGTAGCGCTGCTTGCCTTCATACAGGGCTGTGCCGCGACCATCCACATGCGCTACGAGGAAGCCCTTTTGAACTAAGCGCGCCTCCCAGAAAAACCATACCCCCTCAAACTCGCGAGACACCGTCTGCGAGCCTGGCCCACCGTAAAAGCGTACTAGCACCGGATACTTTCGACCCGGGTCAAAGTCCGCCGGCAAAAGCAGGGAGGCCCATAGACTATCCCCAGCCGCATTGGCAAACCGGAAAAACCGCTTCTCTAAGGGCGGGATCGCCTTCCGAAGGGCACCATTGAGGTCGGGCAGATCGTAGCGCTGCTTGAGCGTCGCTACATCCAGAATGTAGGTACGAGGCGGACTCAAGGGGCCGCTTTCCGTGATGGCGAGCTGCGAGCTGCTCACTTGCGCCTCGGCCCAAAGCGTATCGGCTGTGAGCCATCGTGGCTGCGCCCCCTTCTGCCGAAAGTCCAAATACCCCACCCGCTGGGCCGTAGGGTCTTTCCCCCACGCCGTGAAAAAGAGCTTCCCAGCAGCGTAGCCTATCATGTCTTTCAGGCCAGGAATGGTATACTGTCCGAGTCGACGCCCCTTGTAGTCGTAGCGCTCAATCACCGCTGGCTTACCCCGCTCTGCCTTGTAAAAAAACTCCGGCTGGTCTGCTCGCGGAATAAAAAGCTGACGATTATCCAGGCTAAACCAGTAGGGCGTAGAGTCTCGGAGAAACACCTGCGGGCGACCCTCGTCTGGTGCCCACCGGTAGAGCGTAAAGGCATTCTGCAAGCGGTTCAGGTGCACAAAATACAGCTCATCGCCCATCTCACTCCAGAAAAAGAACGGCAGGTAACCGCCGCTGGTATCCTGAAAGAGCATCCGGTCGGTGCGGTCCTGCAAGGAGAGGATGTGCAGGGCAACCCGGGGGTTCTTCTGGCCGACTTTGGGGTAAGGGAAAGTGCGGGTGCGGGGATACGGCTGCTCAAAACCGTAATATGCCAGCGACCAAGTGGGCGTCTCCCTATTGTCAAAGCTCAGATAAGCCACATAAGCGCCCGAGGGTGCCACCGAAAAGGCCTTGGTGAAGCCAAACTCCTCTTCGTAGAGCCAGTCGGTAGTGCCGGCCTGCTGTAAGCCGGTGAGTGCGGTGAGCCGCTCGGTAGTGGGCTGGCCGCGCATCCAGAGATAGAGGTTTTGACTATCGGCCAGGACGACCCGCCCATCGGGTAGGAATTCTGCCTCCTGATAGGTCCCGGGGATGGGGGTGACTTTCCCGCCGGCTAAAACATAGACCCGATACCGGCCCGACCGGCGAAAAAGCCGTTCTGTCGGCTCAAAGAGGAGCGCTTCGTCGGTGTTCGTGCGAGCTAAGGCCATGCGGCCTATGGGGAAAGGGCCTTTCCAGAGGGTTTCGGGTGCTGCAGCGCCTCCCCAACGATATACGACGCTTGTCGACCCATCGTAGTCATAGCCCCAGAAGGTCTCCCCGCCATGCAGCTCGTAACCCCTCGCCACATAGCGATACTCTCGCCAGATGGCCGATAGGGAAAGCCCCCGCTGCGCCCACCCTAAGGCCACCAACAGAAGCCCCATACCTCTCAGCATGGTACAAATGTATCTCAGCGGCACCGAAATGCATCTCGGCCGACTTTGCGGGAAAAGGACGGGGACTGGACAGCGGCTGCAAACAATCGCTTTACTTATTTTTGCACTCATGAAGCAATTCTGGCGGAGCTGGGTAGTGCTCATCCTATTTGGAGTAGGGTTGGGTTGGGCCCAGGTAGATAGTGCGTACATTCGGATGAAGGAGTTGGGGATCAGTCCGGCACCGGCCCCGTGGCCCCCAGGTGTACCACAGCCCCTCACAAATCCCGCCTCCGACTGCCCCGGCGCCATCCGCATCTGCCAAGGCACCTACACCTTCTCCCAAGCCGTCCCTGACTATGGAACCACCCAGGAGCTGCCCGGCGGAGCGGGTACCTGTCTATCGGGCGGAGAGCATAGGAGCGTCTGGTTCATCTTTACCGTTCAGCAGGGGGGGACCTTAGGGTTTATCATAGACCCGCAGAGTTCCACCGATTACGACTTTGCGATGTGGGATGTGACGGGGCTGGCCAACCCCTGTAGCGCAATTGGCAGCCAACCCCCGATTCGATGTAACTTCGCTGCAAGTACGAGTACGACCTCCTGCTGTGGCGGCTACACGGGAGGCCCAGGCATCACGGGCCTGGACTATACTACCACGCAGGCGGGGAATTTGAGTTATGGTGCCGCGGATCCCCCCGTGATGCCCGGTCTCACGGTTGTCGCCGGTCAGACCTTCCTGCTGGTAGTGGATAACTGGACCAATAACAATCAAGGCTATACCATCACCTTCACGGGCACGGCGCAGTACTTTGACAATACGCCGCCCAAGATGGACTCTACAGGGCAGCTCTGCGCCGGCAGCTATGACAACCAGATAGACTATCTGCGGCAGGTCTTCGTGCGCTTTAGTGAGTTGATTAGTCCCACGACAGTCGCGGCCAATGGTAGCGACTTTGTCGTTGAGGATGTAGCCAGTGGGGCGCTGGTTCCCATAACAGCCGCCGCCCCTATAAGTCCTCCTCAGACGAATCAAGTGCGCCTTACGGTGGGGAGTCCCTTAGTACCAGGCCAAACCTATAAGATTCGTATTGGGTATAATCCGCCCGGTTCTGGCTCCTCCAATGGCCAGCCCGGCACCGACGGCAATACGATTAGCGACCAGTGTGGCAACTCTATTCCCACCTCTAACATACCAGAAGGCAGCTCAGCAGACTCTATTGTTCTGGTAGTTCGGGATACCCTTACGCCTACTATCAGTGTAACGCCTCCGACTTGTGTGGGTGCGGCCACGGGGCAAATCAGCGTGAGTACGACGGGAGGTGTCTCTCCTTATCAGTATGTGCTTGTGAGTGGCACTTCCAATACACCGCCTAATACAGGCTGGAGTACAACGAGCACTTTCACGAATCGGGCGGCAGGCACGTACACGCTGTGGATTCGGGATGCGGCGGGCTGTATTATCCGGCGAGTGATTCAGCTGACAGATCCACCTGCGCTCTCGATCGTCGTTACAGACTCCAGCGATATAGTCTGCGGCAGCACGGGCGGATATGTCACTTTCACTGG
>JAPYWM010000137.1 GCA_028276345.1 Sphingobacterium sp. | reverse complement strand
CCTGTCCCAGTCAGACCCCCTTCTTTGAGACGCCCATCCCCATCTATCTCCAAAGAACCAGCGCCCCCGACACCACTATCCACCTTTTCCTTACCCAGTCTCCACAAACCTTTTACATCCCCAATGCTGGCACTATCACCAACCTCCAGGTAGACCCCGACTACTGGCTCATCCGAGAAATCCTCAGCATCACGCGAGATGTCTCCCTCGGCTTCCCGGAAGCCGCCACCCCCGCCCTCCGCCTCTTTCCCAATCCCCTTCCCCAAGGCCAAACCCTCTACCTCGAAGCGCCAGCCGCTATGCAGGTTTCTTTCACGGACGCTTCGGGCCGTCTCATCTATCAAACCGCCCTCCAGCCCGGCATCAACCCCCTTACCCCGCCGCTGTCGCCCGGCTTCTACCTCGTCACCGGCGACCGCCTCCCGCATACCCAGCCCCTCCGCCTCCTCATCCAATAACGCCCCTCCTACCTCGCTTTATTTGTTCCTTTGCTGTATGCCGACCATCTACATAGACGGACAGGCCTACACCTACGAGAAACCGATGAAGCTCCTCCAGTTTTGCCTGGAAAATGGCATTGAGATACCCTTTTTCTGCTATCATCCTGCGCTGAGTATCCCCGCAAACTGCCGCATGTGTCTCGTAGAAACAGGCCTCCCCATGAAGGATCGTCAGACAGGAGAGTATATTCGGGAGGCAGACGGGTCTCTGCGCATTCAGTGGGGACCGAAACCTACTCCCTCTTGCACGACCGACTTGGTACCCGACCTGCATGTGCGCACGCATCGCACTTCCCCTACCGTCGCCCGCACCCAGGAGGCGATCCTGGAGTTTATCCTCATCAACCACCCGCTGGACTGCCCTATCTGCGACCAGGCCGGCGAGTGCCCCCTCCAAATCTGGACCTACAAGTACGGCCCCGAAGGCTCCCGCTTTGAGCTGGAAAAAGTCCACAAGCCCAAGCGCCTCCCTCTCGGCCCCCACGTCATGCTGGACGCCGAAAGGTGTATCAACTGCACCCGATGCGTGCGCTTCACCAGCGAAGTCTCTAAAACCCACCAGCTCACTATGGTCGAGCGGGGCAACCGCAACTATCCCACCACAGCTCATGGCGAATCTTTTGACGACCCCTACTCCCTCAATACCGTAGATATCTGCCCCGTGGGCGCCCTCACCAGCCGTGACCACCGCTTCAAAGCCCGAGCCTGGGAAATGAACTACACCCCTACCATCTGCACAGGCTGCGCTAAGGGATGCAACGCCGATGTGTGGGTGCGAGACAACCTCGTGATGCGCTTCACCCCGCGGAAAAACCTCCAGGTCAATACCTACTGGATGTGCGATGAAGGCCGCTTGGACTACAAAAAATACAACGAAAACCGCACTTCCGGCATCTACACAAAAGGCACCCCCCTTCCTTGGGAGGAAGCCCTTCAGCAAATCGCCCAGCTCCTTGCCCAGCAGAGCAACCGAATCGTGTGGGTAGGTTCCGCCTTCGCCAGTGTGGAAACGCTCTATGTACTAAAAGCCCTGCGAGACAAAGTTTCGCCCGAGGCACCGCTCTATTATGTACCCCATATTCAGCCGGGATGGGGGGATCACCTCCTTCGGCGAGATGACCGTACGCCCAACGCCCGCGGAGCCGAAGCGCTGGGCTATACCCCCATTTCTACCCAGGCTCTCCTGGAAAAGCTCCAGGCCCAGCCGAACGCCCTCCTGTACTGGGTCGAAGATGACCTCGCGCTGGGTGAAATTCTGTCCCAACTCCCTGCCGAAACGCTTCTCATCGCGCACACCTACAACCGAAGCGCCCACCCAGAAAGGCTCACCTACGAAATCGCCGCCAGCACCCACCTGGAAAGCTTTGCCACCTTCATCAATGAGGACGGCTTAGCCCAGACGGTGCAGCCTGCCCGCCAGTGGCAGCAGATGAAGCCGACGGACTGGTTCTACCTGCCTAAAAGCCGCTTGGATGCCGCTGGCCAAGCCGTAGACCGCTGGCGCAACCCCGCCCACATCCCAGACTGCCTACCTACCTACCAAGTCCTCCTATCCATTGCGGAAAAAATGGGCAAACCCCTCGGCCTCCCGGCCGAACACCTCCCGCTCTGGGAGCGCCTCAAAGCCCAGCTCCCCATTATGCAGTCTGCCACCTACCCCAAGCTCAAACGCAAAGAAATCTTCCGCCACGACCAGCTCACCTTCGCCATCAAGGTCTGAAAGCCCCACGCCTGCACAAGCCCACCCGCCCGTCAGACTAACCGCATACTTCCTACCCGCCTATGGCAGATGCCCCAGCAAAAAATCTTAAACTTGCCGAGATGGACATCCCCGCCTCTTTGCGTGCTGCCGTGGAAGAAAGCCAGCGCATCTTCTGTCTCTCGCATCCCAGTGCCGATGGGGATGCCGTAGGCTCGCTTTGCGGGCTGTATCATGCTCTGTCCGCCCTGGGAAAAGACGTTTCGCTGGTTCTACCCGACCCCAAGCCGCAATACCTCCGCTACATCCCCGGCTGGGAAATCATCCTCTCCTACGAAGAAGACCCCGAAACCGTCCAGCAAAAAGCGCAGCAAGCCGAGCTTTTCTTTGCGGTGGACTTTGGGAAGTGGGATCGCATCCCAGAAGCGCTCCAGGCCCTCATCCCCCGAGACCGGCTCGTCTGGATAGACCACCATGCGGACAGTGAGCCGCTCAGCGCCGTATGGAATATCTGGCAGCCCACCGCCGCCGCTACGACCGAAATCCTGTACGAGTTTCTCACGCAGCTGCTAAAAAGGCCGCTACCCCTCCCCGCCCGCATAGCGCTGTATACGGGCCTGCTCACGGATACGGGGGGGTTTCGTTTCCGGAGCGTAACGCCAAAAACTTTCCAGATTGCAGCCGATCTCATAGAGCCGCCTTTCCCACTGGAAGCTATCCATCATCACGTCTTTCGGAATAAGCCCCTGCACCAGATGCGTTTGCAGAGTTATTTGTTTCAGCATCAGCTGTACCGGCTGGATGACCTGCCGGTTCTGATGCTGCCGATACCTGTGCGGGTGCTGGAAGAGCTGGGCGCTACCTGGGAAGATGTGCAGGCTCTTTCAAATCAGCTTTTGTCGCTGGAGGGGGCCCTCCTGTCTATCGTTCTGAAAGAATACGGCCCCATGGAGACGCGGCTTAGCATTCGGGGGGCGGGGGACTTTCCGTGTCATGAGCTGGCGGCCCGCTTTGACCGGGGTGGCGGCCATCGTAACGCCGCCGGCGCCACGCTCTACCAGCCTCTCTCCCAAGCCCTCACCTACACCGAAAATCTCATCCGAACCGAATATGCGCCTGACATTCTTCGTGAGTTTGAACGTTTTACTCGGAGTCTGGAGCTGCACCAGTACGCCTGAGGCGCAAAAGCAGTTTTCTGTGGCGCCGCCTGCTGCGCCGCAGGCTTTTCAGCCTTATCCCATAGACAGCAGCAAGGTAGACACCCTGCCCTCCGGTCTCATGATATACATTCACCGGAAAGGCCAAGGCAACCTACCCAAGCCGGGGCAGCAGGTAATTGTCCATTACTATGGACAGCTGGTGTCCGGGGAGAAGTTTGATAGCTCGTACGACCGGGGTCAGCCGTTCAGTTTTCCGCTGGGGCAAGGGCAGGTGATACGGGGGTGGGATGAGGGGATTGCGCAGCTGCCGGTAGGATCGCAGGCGGTTTTGATAGTACCGCCACACTTAGGCTATGGCGAGCGCGACATGGGTGTTATCCCGCCGAACTCCACGCTGGTGTTTTATGTGGAGGTTCTGGGTACTCAGTAGTATGCTATGGGCCCAGGGCGGGGCGTATATAGCACCCTTGGCACATGAGCTGGGAATAGGGGCGGTGGTACACAGTTATGGCTGGGGGATCGGCCTGGCCGGTCGCTCCTGGAAGGACGACCAGTGGGGATGGGCCTGGCAAGCCGACCTGACCTCCTATCGGCTTCGCGAGGAAGTTCGCACGCGCTCCGCTTACCGGGACCAGGGCGGCCGAGACTATGTCTTCAGCAAGGTCAACTACGTGTATCTGCTGGAAGGCGTGTATGCCTATCAGCGGGTGGTGTGGTACCGGAGTGCAGTCAGTGCAGCGCAAGTTAGCCTTTCTGTCGGGGCAGGCCCCGCCCTCGGCCTCACCAAACCTTATTACATCGAAATAGCCGTCCC
>JAPYWM010000136.1 GCA_028276345.1 Sphingobacterium sp. | reverse complement strand
TGTACAACCGGTCGCCCCGGTACATAGACCTGTCTAACTGGGTTTTGCAGGTGGGCTCCAGCCGGGTTACTTTGCCCCGGGTAGCCCTGTGGCCGGGGGAATACCTGCTACTCACCAGCCCCGAAGGCGCCATCGCTTATTACGGCCGTGTCAATGCCCTCGGGCTCTCTGGCTTCCCCGCTATCCCCAATACAGGGGGGAATATCGCCCTTTACGACGAGGGGATGCAGCGGATAGACTCGGTAGCTTACAAGCGCGGCTGGTACCGCGACACGCAAAAAGACGATGGCGGGTGGAGCCTCGAGCGCATACATCCCGATGCTGTGTGTGCGGATAGTCTGGGCTGGCGGGCTTCGGAGGACCCCACTGGGGGTACCCCGGGCCGCCCCAATAGCGTCTACGACCCCCAGGCCGACCTAAGCCCGCGCATCCTTCGTATCACCTATCAGGCCCCGCTCTCTATTCTCATCCGGTTTAGTGAAGCCTTGCCTGAAACGCTCTTAGCCAAGCCTGAGCTTTATACCTTTGAGCCTGAGATTCTCCCGCTGGCCTATGTACCCGTAGATCGCGGCCAGGCGGTGGAGATTTTTCTCATGCAGGCATTAGAAGAAAGTCGCTTTTACACGATTCGCCTCACAGGCCTGCAAAACTGCCAGAACTTTCCCATAGCGCCTCTGGAAGGCAGCTTATGGGTGCCGTCGGTACCCCAGCCTGGCGACATCGTCGTGAATGAAATTCTCCCCTATCCCCAGACAGGGGGAGCACGCTACATAGAGCTGTATAATCGCACGGATAAACTCTTTGACCTATCGCAGTTAGGGATTGGGCGGGGAGACACGCTCACACGCTTGACGGCGCTGGCGAAATTGCCCACGCTTTTTCCGCCGAGGGGTTATGTGTGCCTTTCGGCGGATACGGCGGATGTGCAGCGGCGGTATGCTCCGCCACCCACTGCCCGCTTCCATCAGGTGGCGAGCTTTCCTGCGTATGACTATGACCGGGATGTGGTGTGGCTGGTTCGCCTCCCGGATACCGTCGTCTTAGAACGTGCCCCCTACGAGAAGAGCTACCACTTCCCCGACCTGCGTACGCGCCGTGGCGTGGCCCTGGAACGGCTCTCCCCCGAACGGTCCGCCGCCGATCCGCTAAGCTGGTATTCAGCCGCCAGCACCGTAGGGTATGGCACCCCCGGCTATCCCAATTCCCAGCGGGAGCATACGCTGAGCGCCCAAGCCGGCATCCGCATAGAGCCCCGCACCTTCTCCCCGGACAATGACGGCTATGACGACTGGGCCCTGATCATCATTCCCAATGACAGGCCCGACCAGAAAGTTCGGATTGCGGTGTACTACCCAAATGGACAGCGCATTCGGTATCTAACAGAGGGGGCGCTCTTAGAAGTGGGGGAAAATCGGTTTCGCTGGGACGGCACAGATGACCAAGGCTATCGCCTGCCAACCGGCGTGTATGTAGTGATGGTAGAACTTACAGACGGCGAGGCTCGGCGTATTACTACGCATCGGCTCTTGTGCGCTATCGCAGAAAAGCTCCGATAGCATAAGCGGGCCTGCTGGCTACACTTTTTGGCTGTAGAGCAGTCCGCTACGCTTTTTCAACCCTCTCGTACGGAGGGAAGACGCTGCACCGAGGGCAAAGGTTAAGAGGCCCAGCCGGCATACCGGGAAAGCGGGCCCCTCGGCGCTGCCTTGATTCTTCTATATCGGCGTATTGATGTCCCAGGCTTCCAAATAATCGGCCACTCGCCGCACAAAGGCCCCACCCACGGCGCCGTCTATGACCCGATGATCATACGAGTGCGAGAGGAACATCATGTGTCGGATGGCGATCATGTCGCCGGCGGGGGTTTCGACGATAGCGGGTTTTTTCCGGATAGCGCCGGTGGCCAGAATCCCTACTTGCGGCTGGAGGATGACGGGTGTCCCCATCATATTCCCGAAGGTGCCCACATTGGAGAGGGTGTAGGTGCCGCCTGAGATCTCGTCGGGCTTGAGCTGGCCCGCCCGGGCTCGGCGAGAAAGGTCATTCACGGCGGCGGCTATACCGGCGAGATTCAGCCGGTCTGCATGCCGCACCACAGGTACTATCAGGTTGTTATTGGGCAGGGCCACCGCTACGCCGATGTGAATCTCCTTCTTGAGCAGGATTTTATCCCCCTCCACAGAAGCATTGAGCTGCGGAAACTCCCGCAGCACCTTCGCCAAGATCTCCACAAAAACATGCGTGAAAGTCAGCTTTTCGCCATATTTTTTCTCAAACTCGTTTTTGACTTTTTCTCGCCACAGGACGATGGGGGTCACGTCGGCTTCTACGAAGCTGGTGACGTGGGGGGAGGTGTGCTTGGAGTAGACCATATTTTCGGCGATGAGGCGGCGCATGCGGTCCATCTCGACGATTTCTGCGGGGCCACTATGGGTGAATGTCTTTTTCGGCACGAGGATAAAATGCTCTTGGAGGTACTGGACGATAGCTTCTAGGGAGGCGGGGAGAGGCGCAGCAGCTGGCTGAGGCGCAGGTGGGGTGGAAACTAAAGTGGGGGTGGCAGGAGCTTGCTGACGCTGGCTGAGGTAGGCTTCCAGGTCTTTTTTCGTGACGCGGCCGCCCATGCCGGTGCCGGGGATTTTGGCCAGCTCTTCGCGGGTAAGGCCCGAACTTTGCGCGATCGTACGCACGAGCGGCGAGTAGAACCGCTCACCATCCCGAGCCGGAATCCGAGTGGAGACCCCCTCTGTCGCTACCGGCTTAGGACTCTCTCCGTTGGATGCTACGGCTGTGGGAGTCCCCTCCGCTGGGACCGCAGCTGCTGAATTTCCCCCTGCCAAAGCCACGGCGCCCACCGCCGATCCCTCCTCCGCAATAGTCGCCAGCACCGTCCCCACCGGCACGGTCTCGCCCTCCTTGACACGAACCTCCATTAAAACCCCCCGAACAGGCGAAGGGACTTCGGAGTCTACTTTATCTGTGGCGATTTCCAGGACGGGTTCGTCAGCTTCTACCTGGTCACCTGGTTTTTTGAGCCAGCGGATGATGCGGGCCTCCATCACGCTCTCGCCCATCTTGGGCAGGATCAGCTCAGCCATCGGGCAAAATTATAGCAAACCCACAACCTTGAGGGCCTCCGCAAAAGCGCTCTGAAAGATCGCAATAGCCTGCGAAAGACGATACTTTTCCCGGATGAGGGTAGCACTTTTCTCGGAGAGGGCTCTTTTTTCGGTTTCGGTTAGGGAAAAATAGCGCACGACAGCCTCGGTGGCTTTTTCGACGGAGAGGGGGACGACGCCCTCAGGCCAGACCTGCTCAACGGCTTCGGCCGCACCCGTCCATTCCGAGACGATGGCGGGAATCCCCGCAGCCATAGCTTCCAGAATAGCAACCCCCCATGCCTCCCCACGCGCAAGATGCAAGTATAAAGACGCCTGCGGTAAAACGGAATATATATCGTCCATAGCTCCCAAGAAGCGAACAGGAGCCCCAGGAAAAGCTGTTAGCAATCGTTCTTTCTCTGTATCATCCCACTGGCCTATTATCCATCCTTCCAGGCCCTTGACCTGCTGCGCCGCGCGTTGAATCACTTCTATCCATAAATCCAATCCTTTGTAATAGGTACGCCAGCCCCCAGTGCCATGCGCGATAAGGAGAACTACTGGTTCAGCATGCGAGTTCTTTACAGGTATAGAGCTTAACTTTTCATCAGGTACCCCATTAATGGTCCGAAAGGTGGGTGGGCACTTAGAGCCCAGGACGGCCCGAGCTAGGTTCTGCTGCATTTTCCCGCTTGTGATAAGGGCGTTATAGTGAGAGAGAGCATAGATGTAGCCTCTTTTAGTGATGGGATGGTAGTAGTTCGCATACAGAAAGTACAGGGTCTCGTTAGCCAGGCGAGGTATGAGGGGGGTCTTTATGGAGCGCAGGAGCTTCCCGATAGGAGGCCAAATGTGCGGCCCATCCAGAAAAATCACATCAAACCGCTCATAGGGAAAGTACAGCGCATTCTGGAGCCACCTCCGGTATCGTTTCCAAGCAGGTAAGGTAAGGTCATGCCACCGAGCTATCTCGTCAATAAAGTGAAACTCGGCATTTATAGAGGAGGCAAAGGCCCTACTTATCCAGTGAGGTCCCGGCCGTCCATGAAGATAAGCTATTTTGAGTTTATGCCAATCCATAAGCTCCTTTTAGCAAATGAATGTAATCCACTACCCTCTGCTGATATGCATAAGGAGTGTAGTGTGAAAGAATATGCT
>JAPYWM010000135.1 GCA_028276345.1 Sphingobacterium sp. | reverse complement strand
ATCTGGTATAAATAGGGGCCCTATCGGCGAAGTACGCGTCTCTACCTGGCCGACCGTGGCGGGAAGCTGGACGGTAGCCGTTTCGGCTGGGGCGGCGAGCAAGCTCCCTTATCGGCTTGTCAGCACGACGGGTCAAGTCCTGGAAGAAGGTACCTGGGAAGTGCCGGGTGCTGGCAGCTGGGTCTACACTGTGCCTGCAGATGCTTACAGTGCAGGCGTGTACCTTTTGCAAGTAGGGGAAAGTACCTACCGTCTGCTGAAGTAAAGCCCTATCCGGCCTAAGAGCGAGATAGGCGGGGTGCTCAAAAGCATCCCGCCTATTTTCTTTTCTGATGGAAGCCGCTCGGGGCGAGCGAGCTACGAGAAGGCTTTTATCGCAAAATCCACCCCACGCTAATACCCAGGCGCGGCACGGGCCGCCCGCCGGGCCGGAGGATCAGGTCGCCCACGGGGGTTATGCGTCCGAATGCAAGAAGCCCATACTGGGGCTTAGTGGGTGACCATCGGTGCATGGTGTAGCGTGCCCCCAGCCCGCCCCAGAAGTCTATACTCAATCGCCTTCCCACCTGCGTTTGGTACCCCAGGAGTACAGCTACCTCAAAGGCCTGAATGGTGCGTTCATATTCCCGAAAGTATCCGTACCCCCCTGAGGTATCTACTTGAAGCGACTGACGGTAGTGCTGATATCCTCCCGTGAGAGATAGGTACCCGCCTTCTGCGATGAGAGAACCGGTCTTTCGGGCCTTGGGCTCAAACCACTCCCGCCAGCTGAGGCGCAGCTTGAAGCCTTGCTGCTCGAAGTCATCCGTGGGGTCTGCATCCCAGGAACCAAAGACCCATCCCCCTTCCACTTGAATGGTATTTTCCAACCCTATGGGAAATTCCACGCCGGCGTGGAGCGTGCTCTGAAAGGGATCCATCATCGCCAAGGGCATAAACTTAAGTACGGGCCTCCGCACAGGTAAAGGCTCTTCCTGGGCAAGCAAAAGAGAGAGTGTGAGCAAAAAGGCTATGTGCGTTTTCATCTTTAGGCTGATGCGGCGTGGGTGAGCTCAAAAGGTGGGGGTCACTACGCCGAGCCGACGGCCGACTTTCTCGAAAGCGGAGAGGGCCTTATCCAGGTGCTCACGGGTGTGCGCAGCGCAGAGCTGCACCCGAATCCGTGCTTCCCCTTTCGGCACGACGGGGTAGGAGAACCCAATCACATAAATCCCTTCTTCCAGCAGCGCATCGGCGAAGCGATTAGCCAGCACCGCATCGTAAAGCATGATAGGGACGATGGGGTGGTCATCGCCTTTGATGGTGAAGCCAAGCTTTGAGAGGCCTTGGCGGAAGTACCGGGTGTTTTCTTCCAGCCGGTCGCGCAGTTCGGTCGTTTCTGAGAGCCAGTGAAAGATGGAGAGGGCTGTTCCTGCAATAACGGGGGAGAGGGAGTTGGAGAAGAGATACGGTCTGGAGCGTTGGCGGAGGTATTCAATGAGCGGGGCGGGGCCGGCGACGAAGCCCCCCATAGCGCCGCCGAGGGCTTTCCCTAAGGTGCCGGTGATAATCAGTTCGGGCGCGCCCAAGAGGCCAAACTTTTCAGGGGTACCGCGGCCTGTCTGCCCCACAAAGCCCGTCGCATGCGAGTCATCTACTATGACCAAGGCATCATACTGCCGAGCTAACTGGATGATTTCCGGCAGCGGCGCATAATCTCCATCCATGGAAAAGACCCCATCCGTCACAATCACCCGGAAGCGGGCTTTACTGGCTTCTTGCAGGCGACGCGCTAAGTCTTCCATGTCGGCGTGCTTATAGACGAAGCGCTGGGCTTTGGTGAGGCGGATGCCATCGATGAGGCTGGCATGGTTGAGGCTGTCGGAGATAATAGCGTCTTCCGGGCCGAAGAAGGGTTCAAAAACCCCGCCATTCGCATCAAAGGCCGCCGCATACAGAATGCTATCGTCGGTATGCAGGAAGTCAGCGATGGCTTTTTCTAAGGCTTTATGGACGGACTGCGTGCCGCATATGAAGCGCACCGAGGCCATGCCATAGCCCCAGCGGTCCAGCGCCTCGTGGGCCGCCTGGATCACCCGTGGGTGTGAGGCTAAGCCCAGGTAGTTATTGGCGCAGAAATTCAGCACAGTGCGCCCATCCGCAAGGCGAATTTCCACGCCTTGATGCGAGTCGATGATGCGTTCAGCCTTGTAGAGGCCAGCAGCCCGAATTTCTTCCAGCTCTTTCTGGATGTGGGGAATAAGCCGGTGGCTCATAAGACAAAGATACGCAAGGAGGGGTGTTTTGTACCTTTGTCATATGGCTGGTCATAGCAAGTGGGCGCAGATCAAGCGCAAGAAGGCCGCTAACGATGCGAAGCGGGGCCAGATTTTTACGCGACTCGTGCGGGAAATCACCGTGGCGGCCCGAGAAGGCGGTCCCAATCCCGACTTCAATCCCCGCCTCCGCTTAGCCATCCAAAACGCCCGCCGCGCCAATATGCCCAAGGACGTCATTGAGCGCGCCATCAATAAGGGTTCTTCTGGGGCAGAGACGTATACCGAGGTCACCTACGAGGGCTACGGCCCCGGCGGCGTGGCCATCATGGTAGAAACCATGACCGACAATCCCAACCGCACCGTCTCCGTCTTGCGCACGACCTTCAATCGGGCAGGCGGCAGCCTCGGCACCTCTGGCTCTGTCTCCTACCTCTTCCAGCGAAAAGGTATCTTCATCATCCCGGCAGAGCGGATATCCAACGAAGAGTTCTTCATGGAAAAGATGATCGAAGCGGGGGCGGAAGACATTGAGACGGGTGAGGCGACGATCGTGGTGACCACTGCGTTTGAGGACTTTGGCGCTATGCAGAATGCCCTGCAAGCGCTCGGCATAGAGCCCGAAGAAGCCTCCATAGCCTGGGTGCCCACTACTTATGTCCAGCTCAGCTGGGAAGAGGCCCAGAAAACCCTGCGCCTCTTAGAGCATTTAGAAGACCTGGACGACGTCCAAAAAGTCTATCACAACCTCGAAATGACCAGCGAAATCGTGGAAAAACTTTCGGCATGAGCTTTTTAGAAGAGCGGGCGCGTGATAAGCTCCAGCGCAAACGAGACGAGGCCTTGCTGGGAGGCGGAAAGGACCGCATCGCCGCTCAGCACCAGAAGGGGAAACTCTCCGCCCGTGAGCGCATAGACGTGCTACTGGATGAGGGGAGCTTTGAGGAGATGGGGGCACTGGTCACCCACCGCACTCGCGAGTTCGGCCTGGAAAAGCAGCGCATTCCTGGCGATGGCGTCGTAACCGGACGGGGGACTATCGGAGGGCGCCCCGTCTTAGTGTTTAGTCAGGACTTTACAGTCTTTGGTGGGTCGCTCTCCGAAATGCATGCCCAGAAGATTGTGCGCCTGTTAGACTTAGCACTGGAAAATGGGCTGCCTGTAATCGGTCTCAATGACTCAGGCGGGGCGCGCATTCAGGAGGGGATCCTTTCGCTGGCCGGGTATGCAGATATTTTTTACCGGAATGTGCAGGCATCGGGGGTGGTGCCGCAGATATCGGTGATTATGGGGCCTTGTGCGGGGGGGGCTGTTTACAGCCCGGCTCTCACGGACTTTATCATCATGACAGAAGCGACCTCGTACATGTTCGTCACGGGCCCGCACGTGGTCAAAACAGTGACCCACGAGGAGGTGAGCTTTGCGGATTTGGGTGGGGCCGAGGTGCATGCCACGAAAAGCGGCGTGGCGCATTTTGTGGCGCCGCATGATGTCGGGGCGCTTCTTTTGGTGCGGCGGCTCTTTTCTTACCTGCCCCTATCCTGGCGGGAGACTCCCCCTCACCAGCCATCCACGGCGCCCGTCGACCGCCTCCTCCCCCAGCTCAAACACCTCGTCCCCGAAAATCCCGCCCGACACTACGATGTGCGGGATGTGATTCGGGCGATACTGGATCCGCTTAGCTTTCTCGAGGTGCAGCCGGACTTTGCCCGTAATATCGTTGTGGGTTTCGGCCGGCTGGGCGGCTATGTGGTGGGGGTGGTAGCGAACCAGCCCCTCGTTCTGGCAGGGGTGTTGGATATCCAGGCTTCTCAGAAGGCAGCCCGCTTCGTCCGGTTTTGCGATGCTTTCAACATACCCCTCATCGTGCTGGAAGATGTGCCGGGCTTTCTCCCAGGTACCAACCAAGAGTGGGGCGGTATCATCAAGGAGGGCGCAAAGCTTCTATATGCGTTTAGTGAAGCTACGGTGCCGCGGCTGACGGTGATCTTGCGTAAGGCGTATGGCGGGGCGTACGACGTGATGAACTCCCGGCATATTGGGGCGGATTATG
>JAPYWM010000134.1 GCA_028276345.1 Sphingobacterium sp. | reverse complement strand
GTGAGCTTTTTGCGCAGGCTTAGTTCTCGCAGGGCCTCGCTGCGGGCTAAGCGCTCAGGCCAAGGCACGCTGCCGGGTAAATGCGCGGCTACGGTGCCGGGCCGCTCGCTGTACGGGAAAACATGGAAGTAGCTCACAGGCAGGTCTGCGAGAAAGCACCGAGTCTCCTCAAAATGGAGCTGGGTTTCCCCGGGAAAGCCGACGATGACATCTACGCCAATGCCAGCGTGGGGAAAGCGCTTACGGATAGCCGCGATGCGGTTCTCATAAAGGGTGCGGGTATAGCGCCGGCGCATCAGCCGAAGGATCTCTGGGCTGCCGCTCTGAAGAGGAAGGTGAAAATGCGGTGCCCAGCGAGGATGATCGGCTATAAAGTCCAAAATGTCGTCGGAAAGGAGATTGGGCTCAATGGAAGAGAGGCGTAGGCGCGCTACGGAGGGGGGGAGGGAGGCTTCCAATGTTTTGAGCAAGGTCAGGAGGGGGACACCGTGCGGCCTGCCATAGTCGCCTAAGTTGATGCCGGTGAGGACGATTTCTTTGTAGCCTTTTTGGGCCCAGTGGAGGGTTTCTTGGAGGATGGCGTCGGGGGGGGCGCTGCGGCTGGGACCGCGGGCCTTGGGGACCGTGCAAAAGCTACACTTGTAGTCGCACCCATCCTGGACTTTGAGGAAGACTCGTGTGCGCCCCTCTCCCGAAGCACTGGGAAAGAAAGTCCAGGTCGCTTTGCTGGAGGAGGGCAGCGCGGACTCGGGAAGGGGCGCTTCCCGCAAAAGGGCCTCTACGTATTCGGGTAGGCGGGCTTTGTGGAGGTTGGGCACGACGGCGCGCACCTGGGGGATATCCCGGAAGGCGTCGGGGTTGGTCTGGGCGTAGCAGCCGGTAACTACGAGGTGGGCATTGGGGGCGATGCGAGCAGCCCGGCGCAGGAGTTTGTGGGCTTTCCGGTCGGCCTGGTGGGTAACGGTGCAGGTATTGAGAATATAGATGTCGGCGGGCGCATCCCAGTCGGTAATAGTGTGGCCCTGAGCGACGAGGGTTCGGGCCAGGGTAGCGCTTTCAGCGAAGTTGAGTTTGCAGCCAAGGGTATAGAGGGCGATGCGGGCCATTAGATGTGGAGCGGTTGGCCTTCGCTGGCCCCCAGAGCGGCCTCCTTGATGGATTCGCTAAAGGTGGGATGAGCCAAAGGCAGCCGGAAAAGGTCTTCCGCCGAAGCCCCATAAGCCAGGCCCGCCACCCCCACGGCAATCACATCGGCTGCTCGTGCACCTATCACATGCATACCTAAAAGCTGGTCGGTTTTGGCATCGGAAATAACCTTAACAAAACCCCGCACTTCGTGAGCGGCGCGGGCACGTCCGGAGGCCCGATAGGGAAATTTCCCCACGCGATAGGGACGCCCCAGCTTTTCCAGCTCTTCTTCCAGGTAGCCCACGGAGGCGACTTCGGGCCAGGTGTAGACGACGCTCGGCACGAGACGATAATCTAAGTGGGGTTTTCGGCCAGCCAGGCTTTCCGCCACGAAGACGCCGTCCTCGGAGGCCTTATGGGCAAGCATAGGCCCCTGAATGACATCGCCAATCGCGTAAATATGCGGGACGGCGGTTTGGAGGTGTTCATTGACTGGGATGCGGCCGCGCTCGTCGGTGCTGAGGCCGGCCTTTTCCAGTTCTAAGCCGTCCGTGTAGGGGCGGCGGCCCACGGCTACCAGGACCGTGTGGGCGGAGAGCGTTTTCGGCTCGCCTCCCGTTCGTGGACGAATAGTCAGATTTACGCCTTCGGGGCCCACCTCCGCAGCCTCCGCTGCATACCCCAAAAGAAACTGCACACCATAGTCGGCTGACAGGGCCTTTTGCATTTCGGCGGCGGCCTCTTTATCCAGTCCCGGCAAAATCCGGTCTAAAAACTCCACGATGGTTATTTGACTACCCAGCCGCCCATAAACGGAAGCCATCTCTATGCCGATCACCCCTCCCCCGATAATCACCATGGAAGGCGGCACCTCTGGCAAGCTCAGCGCCTCCGTAGAGATAACAATGCGCTTCTTGTCTATGGGTACGCCTGGGAGGGGGGTAGGCTTAGAGCCCGTAGCAATGATGATGTGCTCGCCGTACAGGCGCGGCCCGCCATCGACTTGGATTTCGTTAGCCGAGACGAAGCGCCCGTGACCATGATAGACGGCTATCTTATTTTTCTTCATCAGGTAGTCAACGCCGCTGACGGTTTGGCGGACGACGGCGTCTTTGCGGGCTTTCATTTTCTCCCAGTTGAGGGTAGGGGGGCCTACTTCAATGCCGTGTTCGGAAAAGTGCTTTCGGGCTTCATAATATTTTTCGGAGGAGTCGAGGAGGGCTTTGGAGGGGATGCAGCCGACATTGAGGCAGGTGCCGCCGAGGGTAGGATAGCGTTCCACGAGAGCTACGGAAAACCCTAACTGCGCTGCTCGGATGGCCGCCACATATCCGCCTGGGCCGCTTCCAATGATGACAAGCTGATACTTTTCCATTTAGTCAAAGGTAAACATAATCAGCGCCGCCTGAGGGCAGCGCTTTTAGGACCGCAGGAAAGTGGCTTTAGCCATTGGCGTGGGCAAAGACTTTGCGCAGGAGGTCCGTAACCCGGTAGCTCACATCCCGGCGGATGCGGGTTTCGTGCTGGCCGACTTTGAGGAAGAGGCCATAAAGCGCTTTGTCGGTAACATACGCCGAGAGGTCGCGGTTTTCGATGGGGTTTAGGGTGGTGGGGAGGCTATTGTAGCGGTCCACGATTTCGGTCCAGGCCTGCTGGGCGCCAACGCTTTCCATGGCCTCATGAATGCGGGGCTTGTAGCGAGCGAAGAGAGAATCCCGGGTCTGGCCTTCCAGGTAGCGGGTGGCCGCGGTGCTATCGCCTTTGAGGATTTGCATGCCCTGCGTGATGGTGAGCGCCTCTATGGCTTGCCAGAAGATGGGTTTCGCCTCGTCAGCGGCCTCTTCGGCGGCGCGGTTCATCTTCAGGACCAAATCCGCTATTATGGCCTCTCCGCCTGGCAGAGCTTCTATCGCCATCTTTACTTTCCAGGCCTCCTCTGGGAAAAGGATGCGAATCAGCGAGTCACCATAGTACCCATCTATCCGATTCAGGTGTCGGGTGACGGTGTCGGTGCCGACGCGGAGGGCTTCTTTGAGGCCGGCGACGATTTCTTCTTCGGTGAGGGTGTCCGTGGAGTCAGGGAGCTTGACCTTGTCGCAGCTCGCTATCCAAAGCGTGAGCGCTCCCAAAAGCAGGACTCGTAAGCTCATAGGGCAAGTATAAGCATAATTGGCGAAGGATGGCGAGGGACTACTTAGATACTTGCATGAGCGTTATTTTGGCGGCGGCGTGCCAGAAGGCCCTTATTACTCGACTACCTCAATCGCCTCTAAGGAGGGGAAAAACCGGCGCAGTGGCTCCAAGACGCCTAATTGCAATGTAGAGCTATTGAGTTCGCAGGTTTGACAGGTGCCTTTGAGCCGTACGTAGAGGATGCGGCCGTCCTCGCTTACCCTTACGAAATCTATATCGCCCCCGTCCTGTGCCAGGTAAGCCCGGATGGGCTGGAGGAAAGCGCTTAGCGCCTCTACGGTGGGCTTCACGGGGAGACGGGCGTAGAAAGGGTCGCTAACTCTCGAATGAGCTTTTCGGCAATCTCGTGGTAGGCTTGGCTGAGGGGGGTATCTTTTTCTAAGGCGGGGGGTAGGCCGGCATCGCTTCGTTCTACAATAGCTTCTAAGAGCGGGATTTCGCCGAGAAAAGGCACTTGATACTTTTCGGCTAACATACGGCCGCCTTTTTGGCCAAAGATAGGAAATTTTCTGTCTGGCAGCTCGGGGGTCCAGAAATAAGCCATATTCTCAATGATGCCGGCGATGGGGACTTGGACCATTGGCATGCGAAACATTTGGAGGGCTTTTTCGGCGTCGGCGATGGCGAGCTTCTGCGGCGTTGTAACGATGACGGCGCCCTGTGGCCGAAACTGCTGCGCCATGGTGAGCTGAATATCCCCTGTCCCCGGCGGCATATCCACGACGAGGTAATCCAGCTCTGGCCAGGCTGTCTCTGTCAGCAGCTGGCGGAGGGTATTAGAAGCCATGGGTCCGCGCCAAGGCGTGGGCTGCCCCGGCGGCACAAGGAATCCCAGAGACATCAGGTACACGCCGTACTTTTCTATGGGAACGAGGTAAGGCTTGCCATCGATTTCGCGCACTTTGGGGCGGGCTACGTCCAGGCCCATCAGGATGGGCACGCTCGGCCCGTAAATATCCGCATCCAAAAGCCCCACACGCCCCCCTTGCTGCGATAGCGCAATGGCGAGGTTCGCTGAAACGGTGGATTTTCCTACGCCGCCTTTTCCGGAGGCGA
>JAPYWM010000133.1 GCA_028276345.1 Sphingobacterium sp. | reverse complement strand
GCCGACCTGGGAAAGCACCTCCTATCTGCCTTGCTGCATGAGGAACTTCCGGAGGACCTACTGGCAGCTTTTCGGGCGCAGTATCCCCAATCGCCAATAGACTTACGGAAAGAAGTCTATCGGGCGGCTCGTCCCTCTGCTTTTCTGGCGGGGTTTGCGTTTTTTCTGTCGGCGCAGCAGGAGCATCCCTGGGTGCGAGCGCTGGTGCGGAGCCGTTTAGAAGCCTTTGTTCAACGTACCTGGAAGCGATGGGAACCGGCGGAGCCCATTCGGTATGTGGGGGGCGTTGCGGCGGCGTTTGCGCCGCTGTTGGCAGAAGTCACCCAGGCCGCAAGCGGCATCTGGGCCGGTGTAGTCTACGACCCCGCGGAGAAACTTTTGGAATTTCACCGCTCGTGAGCTGGAGCGCCCTGTATGAGATGCCAGCGGGGGAGGCTTTTTGGATATGTCGCTTTTCGGTGTGTCCGCTGCGAGCGGAGCCGAACCACCGCAGCGAGATGACATCGCAGCTTTTATGGGGAGAGCCGCAGCAGATTCTGGATGCGAAGGGAGAGTGGCTACTGGTGCGTGGGCTTTTAGATGGCTATGTGGGGTGGGTGCCGGTGGGGAGTTTGATGCAGGCCTTTCGGACGGTGGAGAGATGGGCGATCGTGCGGGTGCGGTGGGCACCGTTGTATCGGGAGAAGCGCCTGCATAATCGGGTGCCAGTGGGGTCGGTAGTGCCGGCCAATGGTGTCTGGCACACGGCCCATGGACGGTATCGTGTAGCGGCTGGGCACCTTGTCCCCTGGCCTGACAGGCCCCGCCGCATTCCGGTTGGCCGCGCCTATGCCCTCTTCCACCAGACGCCTTATTTCTGGGGCGGCAAAAGCCCCGCCGGCATAGACTGCTCCGGGTTGGTTCAGATAACTTACCGGCTGGCGGGGTGGCTTTTGCCGCGGGATGCGGCTGACCAGGCTGCTTTTTCTACCCCCACCCTCCAGCCCCACCCGGGCGACTTCGTTTTCTATACCCCGCCCCAAGAGAGCCGCATTACCCATGTGGCCCTTTACAAGGACCCCACTACTATCCTGCATGCCACGCCCCATGCCGGCACGAGCCTCGCACCCGCCCAGCTCTTTACGCATGTTTTCCACAGCTATCGCACCTTAGTTCCCTGAAAAATTGTTACTTGCCGCAGGAGGTCGCCGTGTCCGTCCTGGTGCTCAACTATGACTATCAGCCCATTCATATTACCACCTGGCGGCGGGCTTTCGTCTTGATTTATCTCCACAAAGCCGAAATCATCGAGAGCCATCCCACTCGGCAGATTGTTACCATGCGAGCGAACTACCCCTGGCCCCGGATTATTCGGCTGCTGCGGTATGTGCCGGTACCGTATCGGCATGTCCCCCTTACCCGGGAAAATATATTCAAGCGGGATGGTTATCGGTGCGTTTACTGCGGCAGCAGCCAGCACCTCACGATAGACCATGTGGTTCCTCGTAGTCAGGGGGGGGAGGACGCCTGGGAAAATCTCGTGACAGCCTGCGAGGCCTGTAACCGTCGCAAAGGTAATCGCACGCCCGAACAGGCGGGGATGCGGCTTTTACGGCGGCCACAAAGGCCTCACTATCTCCTTTTCTGGCTGCGTAGTGCGGGGGAGATAGACCCAGCATGGCACCCCTACCTGATGCTCAGTCAGTTTAGATGAGAGTTTGGGTTCGCCCGCTGGCCTTTTACTGGCAGGGGCGCTTGTACAGGAACGTGGCAGTAGCCCTGCACGCGGGTCAGCCGGTGGAAATCACAGAGGCTCTGGTGCCGGAGGCCCTTCCTCTGCCCGGTCTTCTCTCCCCCACCTGGGTCAATGCCCACACGCACTTAGAACTTTCCCATCTACGGGGAAAAATCCCGCCTGGTCTGGGGATGGTAGATTTCCTGAGGGCTATGGGGGCTGATCGTGGCCAGGCCCCACCGGAAGTCATCTACGAGGACCTCCATGACGCCTATCGAGAAGGCACCACGGCCTTTATCTCGCATCAGAACGTTTCTCTCCCCGCCCATGCCATCCCGCCTGGCGTCGTAGTACAGCCCCTGGCAGAGTTTTTTGGACTGAGCGCTCAGTATCGACGATCCCGCTATAAGAAGGCCCGGCAGCTGGGGTATCCCCTTACGCCCCACAGTTTATATGCCCTTTCGCGAGGGCTGCATAGGGTGGCCCGTCGGCAGACGACTTTTCCCCGGAGTGTACACTTTTATGAGAGCTGGGAGGAGAAGCTATGGCTGACGGCGGGCCGGGGGCCCTTTGCGAGGTTTTTCAAGCAGTTTAGTCAGCGGCCCTATCGGCCTCCCATGCGCAAGGTACTGCATCGGCTGGCACGACGTGCACCGGCCTTATGGCTGGTGCACGCCACAGAAACCCCTCTGACCCGGCTTAGCCGCTGGCTCACGGAGATACCCAATCTGTATCTGGTTTTGTGTCCGCTGGCAAACTGGCATCTTTTTCGGCGGGAGCCGCCTTTGCGGTGGCTTTTGGGGTGGTCTACGCGGATTCTGCTCGGCACCGACAGCTTAGCTAATGCACCTACGCTTTCTCTCTGGCCGACCCTTCGGCACCTCTACCAAAGCGGCTGGCCATGGGAGGCTATCTTTCGGGCTGCGGCGGATAATCCCCGCCAGTGGATTTCGGTGCCACCAGGATGGGTTCTCGTCGCACCCCTTACCGAAGACCTTTCTCTCCTGCCAAGCACCACAGCGCGACGGTGGGAAGAGCCGGAAGAGTATCTTGGCAGGCCTGTATAGCACAACCACAGCGAGCACCGAGGGCACCGAGAGGGATTGGAGGGCGGCCATTTTCGGGGGAGGGCCAGCCGCCAGCGAAAAGGATGCTGCCAAAGGCCGCCTGTCCAAGTTGCTCTTTTACCCCTCAGCTACCAGCGAAAAGCCAACACTTGAGGTGCTACCTCATACTCCTGACGAGCAGCCAGCCCGCCCAGCGCCCCCACCCGCTAAACAGCGGACAGGTGCGAAGTACTGACCTTCACGCCTGACCAGAGCCGCAGCTGCCCTTTTTTACACAGCTGCCTTCTGGAGGGTTTCCACAAAGTCTAACCAAGCTGCCGGTACGGTTTGTCCGGGCTTACGCGCCCCAAACACCCACAGGACCTCATCGCCTTCGGGCGAAAACACTTCCAGCGAGTAGATGTCGCCTTCTCGGGTTGGTTTTTTGACCAGGTACAAGTAGCCCAGTCCCTCGGGGTTGAAGTGGAGGGTGAGGTTGGGGCCGTGGAGGTTGTGCCAGCCGCGCTCGAAGGTGACGGACGTAACCGGGCCGGTGTAGATCTGGTGGATGCCGGCATTGCCGACGAAGAACATGATAGGGGTTTGGGTGGTCTGGACCCAGTGGAGGAAGTATTCCCATTGGGCGGGGGCGAGGGACCAGGTGAAGTCGCCTTCGGCGGCCTGCACGGCGGAGAGGCGGGTGAGCCGGTGCCGCCGCAGAAGCGCAAAGAAATCATGTGTATCGGCGAGGGTGTGCCATTCTTGCAGGAGGGTATCCCGGTCTTGGGGGGGCGTATGGGGAGGCTTTTGCGGCTCGGGACGGATGGCACTTAGGTCGAGCGCCTCTTCTGGATGCAGGAAGGTCTCTTTCACGGCGGTCCATTTCGCTTCGGCATCGGGGCCGGTGAAGTAGACTTTGTGGATGCTTTCGCCCCAGGGGGTGAATATCTGAATGCTATAGAGGGATCGGGAGCCTTTCTGGGTATAGACGGCAAAGGCATGTGCCCAGTGGTGGAGGTAGCATCGCAGGTCTAAGGCAGGAGCGGTATCGTGGAGGACGGCTACCGGTCCTTCAAAGGTAGGGCGGGGGTAAGGCCCGGTATTTTCGATGACAGCCCAGGTATTGCGGCTCAGGCCCATCAGCTGGCCTTGCTTGCTGAGCGTTTCTAAAAGGGCCTGCCAGTCTGGCCGTAGTAGGAATGCCGTCTTTCCCAGGTCGAGGGAGAGGAGGGCCATTTCGCTCACGCCGAGCTTTTGGGCCGCATCCCGCAGATACAGATGCGGCATCTGGGCTTTGAGCGCCTCATAAGCGGCCTGCAAACGCACCTTATTCATGCCCCAAAGGTACAGATTTAGATTGAATCTAAGTACGGAGCGGCTTCCTTAGCCGGGAACCGCGTACCTTTGCGGCCATGGTACAGGTTGGCATCAACGGTTTTGGGCGGATAGGCAGGCTTGTTCTGCGCGCCCTTTTGGAAAAGCCCGGTATCCAGATTCGCCAGATCAACGACATTACGGACCCCGCCACCTTAGCCCATCTCCTCAAGTACGACTCCGTGCATGGGCGGTTTCCGTATCCCGTGTCGGTGGAGGGGAACTACCTGCTCGTGAAAGACCAGCGCATTCTCATCAC
>JAPYWM010000132.1 GCA_028276345.1 Sphingobacterium sp. | reverse complement strand
ATCCTCTGGACCAGCGCCGAAGACGAAGACCTCTTTCAGCCCGCCACCGATAAGTCTTACCGCGAACCCCAGGGCTATCTCAATAGCCGCGAAAGACTGGAAAAGTATCGCGACCGCCTCCAACCCCTCTCCTGACCTATGCTGGAAAATCTCCAAACGCTCATCCTCGCCTTAGCGGACGATGAGCTATTCATGGGGCACCGGCACGCCGAGTGGATCGGACTGGGGCCTATCTTGGAAGAGGACATTGCCTTTGCTTCCATTGCCCAGGATGAAACCGGCCACGCCCAGGCCTACTATCAGATTCTCACGGACTTAGGGCTTTCCACGCCGGATGAGTGGGCCTTTCACCGCGAGCCAAAGGACTTCCGCAGTGCGCACCTCGTAGAGCTGCCCAACTTCGACTATGATTATGCCATCGCACTCATGCGGCACTTTCTCTACGATGCAGCCGAGAAGGTACGTCTCCAAGCCCTCACGCAAAGTTCGTATGAGCCGCTGGCCCTCTTAGCGAAGCGCCTCCAGTCGGAGGAAAAATACCATTGGCTGCATGCCCGCACCTGGATAGAGCGGCTCGGGCGCAGCACCGAAGAGGCCCACCATCGTCTTTTGGCCGCACGCGACCTCCTCTGGCCCTATGCGTGGGCCCTCTTTGAGCCGCTACCTAATGAACCCGAAATGGTAGAAGCCGGGTGGATTTCCCCTTCCAGCACGCAGCAGCAAGAGTGGGTATCGCTCATTCAGCCTATCCTGGAGCCGATTGGCCTCTGGAAAGCCCCGCCCACAGAGGCCGAACTCACCCACTGCTTAGGCGCTCGTCATGGTGTGCGCAGCCCGTACTTTGATGAGCTTTACGCGGAGTTTACCGAAGTCAGTGCCTCCGAGCCCAATGCCGACTGGTAAGCCGCGCATCCTGGTGCTGTGCACCCACAATAGCGCCCGCAGCCAGATGGCCGAGGGATTCCTTCGGCAGGAGCTGGGCGATGCGGTAGAAGTTTTCAGCGCTGGCACCCACCCCTCCCGCCTTAACCCCCACGCCGTCACCGCCATGCAAGAGGTAGGCATAGACATCTCCCAGCACTACGCTAAGACCATTGCGGAACTGCCCTATCGGGAGTGGGATTACGTCATCACCGTCTGCGACGAGGCCCGCGAGACCTGTCCGTACATCCCCGGTCGGCACAACCGCCATCATAGCTTTCCCGATCCGTCGGTGGAAAACACCCTTGAGGCTTTTCGCAAGGTGCGGGATCAGATTTCAGTGTGGGCGAAAGCTTTCGCCCAAGAGCTGAGACAAGAGCTGCTCTCCCCATGAGCGCGGAGGAAGTCTGGGCTCTCCTACGCGAGGTCCCGGACCCGGAAATTCCCCGGGTCTCTATCGTGGATATGGGGATGATTGGGGAGGTGCAGGTGTCGGGCGGCAAAGCACAGATAGAGCTAATACCCACATTTGCAGGGTGTGCGGCGGTGCCTTTGATGGTTCGGGAGATTGGGGAGCGGCTTCGAGCAAGGGGGATAGCGGCGGAGGTACGGGTAAACTACGGGGCTGCGTGGTCGCCGGACCGGATTCGGCCAGAGGGGTGGAAGGCGCTCCGAGCGGCTGGCTTTGCGGTGCCAACGCATTTGACCGATGATCCCGAGGCGCTCTTTGAGGATGTAGCTTGTCCGCGCTGCGGTTCGACAGCTACGAGTCTCCTGAGTCCTTTCGGGCCTACGGCGTGCCGGGCTATCTTCAAGTGCCACGCCTGTGGGGAAGCCTTTGAGCTCTTCAAGCCCCCTGTGTAAATAGCGAAGGGGGTATCCGGGTAGACGGTGAGGAAGACGTTTTACTTGATGCAGAGATAAGGTAGGAGAGCGTTATTCCCACGTGCAAGATAGCGCCTTTCAGATATTCGCCTTGTGGGTGGAAAAAGTCTAGTAGGATGGTTAGGCTCCTCCTCTCAGCACCCTACACGCCCGCCCCCAGCGAGTAGGAAGACCAGAGAAGGCCCTGTCCCAAGCGCAAACGCTATGCGTGAGACACGCCCTCCTCATCCGTCAGAGCCAAGTACAAAAGCGGCAAAAACACATACGACATCGGAATCACCACAAGAAGCCCTACCCCACAAGGAATCGCCCCTAATATCACTAAACCTATGAACGAGAGCAGCCCCAAGAAAAACTTGCCAAAGTTTTGTGCAGTGAGGGAAAAGCTCTGGCCAATCGCACTAAAAATTCCTGCTCGCCCCGATAAGATCGCATAAGGCCCCGCCCAGCCAAAAAGATTCAATATAAAGAGAATTATCAGGCCCGCCACGACCAGAATACCTCCAGTCCCACTGAACGCCATGCTACCCCTCATACCCCCATAGCCCCCCTCCATGGAGGCCTCAGATAGTCCAGCTATAGCAGAGCCCAGTACCAGCATATACCCAAACCCAATCAAGATCCCCGGGATTAGCCCCAGGATCAAATAGTAGACAAAAACCTTTAGGAGAAGGCTTAGGTCTCCAAAGGCCTCTCCGAAAGACGACTGCCCCTGGCGGGCCACCAAATAGCCCGCCCGCACAAGAGCTGGCATTAGGAGGATCACCGCGATCAAGTTACCGATAAACGGAATGAAACTTACAATAACATATAGGACTAAGAGTCCCAAAAGGAGGAGCCAGTTTACCTTGAAGAGGTCCCAGGCTCTACCCCATAGCTGAGATATACTTACCGCGCGCATATCTCGGCAAAGGTAAGCAAAAACTTTCAATCGACCCTTAGGACAAAGCCTTTGAGATATTCGCCTTGGGGGTGAAAAAAGTCTATGGGGTGGTCAGGCGGAGCGTGGAGAAAGTGGAGGATTTGGATGGGGCGGTCGGCCTCCATGGCCGCCTGAAATAAAACATCCCGAAAGAGCTGAGGTGTTACATGCCCACTACATGAGAAGGTAAAAAGCAGGCCACCAGGTGGCAGAAGGCGCAGCGCTTGCCGATTGATGTGGCGGTAGCCCCGCAAAGCCTGCGGAAGGGCATCCTGATGATGGGTGAAAGCTGGCGGGTCCAGAATAATCACTTCCCACTCCTGGGGAGGGAGGCGGTCCAGCGCGGAAAAGGCATCCTCCACCCAGAGGGTATGGGGAATGTGGGTCAGGTTATTGCGGGCGAGGTTTTCCGCAATGAGGGAGGCGGGCTCTTCCATGATTTCTACGGAGAGGAGGCGGGTAGCCCCGGCTGCTGCGGCATGCACCGTAAAGCCCCCGGTATAGGCAAAGAAGTTCGCCACGGAGCGGCCATGCGCATAGCGCTGGAGGAGGTAGCGATTTTCCCGCTGGTCTAAGAAAAAGCCGGTCTTCTGGCCTGTCTCAATAGAGACTTTGAAGCGGAGGCCGTATTCGGTAAGGATTACGAAGGGTTTTGGGGTGCCGGCTACCCAGGCAGAGTCTTCTATTTTTTCGCCGCGCAGGTAAATGCCGGAGAGGGGGAGGTGCTTTTGGAGGAAGCGGATGAGGGTAGGCTGGAGGCGGCGAGCACCCGGCGTGCGCAGCTGGAGGACAGCTACATCGTCGTAAATATCCACGATGATGCCGGGGCTGTGGTCGCCTTCGCTATTGAGGAGGCGGTAGCTATTGGTTTGGAGGGCGAGGTTTTGACGCAGGTGGAGAGCTTTTTCCCAGTGCTGATGCCAGAAGGCCTGGTTAGGACTAAGGGTGGTGCTTTGCCAGGCGAAGATGCGCGCCCGGATGGGGTGGTCGGGGTCCCAGTGACCGTAAGCGATGGGGTTACCGTGCTCGTCGGTGATGGCGACGGTATCACCGGCTTCTGCGATGGCATCGGGCGCAAAAGCCCCCGAAAAAAGCCACGGATGCCGTTGTGAGCGCAGTTTTTCCGCTTTACCCGGGCGCAGGCGGACCCGAGGAATCTTAGACATGGGTTTCTTGCAGGGCGTTGATAAGGGCGCCGTCCCGATAGTAGGGCAGGACGGGGTGCAGGTCTCGTCGCAAGGCATACTTCACGTCTTCCTGCATGCCGAGTTCTACGAGGCGCTCATAGTGGGCGGCGTGTTGGATGTAGTATTTTTTTCGGCGCTCGGCCTGCTGATAGAGGCTCATCGCGATGAGGGTGGCGTCGTCGGCGATGCGGAAGTCATTTTCCAGGTAGGTGGCGATGGCGCCGGCAAAGAGGGTATCTTCCAGGTTCACGTGGTCTTTCCAGCCGGCGCACACGAGGAGGGTGGGTTGGGCGCGCTGGCGCAAAAAGTCCAGCAAGACGCTCATATTGACGAAGGCACCGGCTACGACTTCTTTGGCTTGGCGGACGGCGTGTAGGGCGCGGGTGCCGTTGGTCGTGGTGAAGGCGATCTTTTTCCCCCGCAGGTCGGCCTGGAGAAACTCGGATGGCGAATTTCCGAAGTGGAAGCCTGGGACTTTTTGGGCGC
>JAPYWM010000006.1 GCA_028276345.1 Sphingobacterium sp. | reverse complement strand
CAGAACTCACAACCGAGATAGAACAAACTAAAAACGCCTTTGATACCCTCTCCAATGAACTACAGCTGATTTCGAAAGTGGCAAAAGCGATAGCGGGAGGAGAATTCGAACGTTATTTTGTGCGGCAGATTTTGCTCAAGCCGTTGATTGAGGAGGCGAATGGGCATTTGCAGAATTGGCTTGGAGGAACTTTGGAACTGCGCATGCCTGAGAAAACAGACCCTGGACAGTCCGCAAAAGAGGAAATTTTACAGATTCAGGATCTTCAAAGCGGGGGGAGCCAGCCCCGAGCTATAAAGACCCTCTCAGGCGGCGAAAAGTTTTTAGTTTCGCTGGCGCTGGCCTTAGCTTTATCCGACCGCATTATGCGCCTAAAAACAAAACAAACCAAAACCCCACAGAGCTTTTTCTTCATTGATGAGGGGTTTGATACGCTCTCTACGGAGAATTTTGGTTTCGTCATGCGTACCCTTCATCGGCTTGCCAGCCAGGGCCGCTACATTGGGCTGATTTCCCATAAGGTGGAAGCAAAGGAGTTCCTTTCCGCCTATCTGGAAGTGCAAAAGGAAAACGGCGCTACTCGAGTCTCCCTCAAAACCCCCTTCCACTAACCCATCAGAAATCCCACCCTAAGGTCCACCCAAGACTCTCTCTACCCCTCCCATTTCCCCCGCGTACCGACCTCGCTTCGTCCTAATACCATTTTCCATTATAAACTTTCTTTTTGGGCGCGCCCGCCCGTAGGGCGGGCGCGCCCATCCCCTCTTCACATTAAGAAAGCCTTGGCCTCAAAATGGTATAAGGCCGGGCCAGCAAGAAAGTCGCCAGCCTGAGTAGGCCTGCAGAGCCCAGCCCTATCTGGAAAAAGCGCTGCCTATGCTTCCTTAGTCCAGAAAGAGGCTCTCCCTCCCCATGCCCAGCTTCATGGCTACCTAAATCTTCTGGTTTTCACCTGCGGGGGTTAGAAGAAGCGCCCCCTACCAGAAGCAGGGGGCGCGTAAAAGGGTAGTTTCGCTCCCCTTAGGGCATGAGGTACAGCCGGGCCATCCCCGCATCGGTATGTAAGTAGTAGAGACCCGGCGGCAGAGTCAAAGGCACTTCAAAGGTTTCTCCTCCCCGCACGCTCCCTTGCCACACTATGCGGCCTTGAAGGTCATACAGCCGTAAAGCCGTAAAAGCCCCCGCCGGCTGGCAGGTAAGAGCACGACGGCGCACTTCGGTACCGCAGAATGTATCGTCTCTGGTAGGGGCGGTTATTATCTACGCCAGACTGCCGAGTCTCAATGAGCCGACCCGCGGCATCGTAGGTGTATTGGATCGTGTCAGAGCCCCCTGTGTTCACCTCCACTTGCTGGATGGGACGATTATTAACATAAGACCAGTAAGTCCTCGAAACTTGGGAAATAACGCTGTCTATGCGCCCATTCGTGTGACAGATTTTACCACCAAAGTAGAAACTGAACGGACCATTGGCAGGACCCCCATAGTATATGAACGTATCACAAGCGCTGGGGCGTGTCCGCCGAGCAACCGCAAGAGCCTGATTATCAGAGAAACTTCGGACTAAGACGCTGTCTCCAACTTGTTCTATACGATAGATAGCAGGATAGGCCCACGTAGGAATGGCTGGCCCGCCTACAAAGCCAAGCCTTAAGCCAAGCCTCCAAACCACTGCCCCCTCAAACATACTCAGGCCGTAACAGAGCTTCTCCTCTAACACATTGGAAGAGGTATCATGGGTAGTCTCAATCCTCAAAGCAGGAGAACCCGAGTAGCTGAACCGCTGCTCCCAAAGTAAACTATCGTTAGAATTCTCCCGCTTATAGCTGCGGATGCGCTGAACCCGGCCACTCCCATCCAAATACACACTATCATAAGCTACTAAAAAGAGATTACTTCCCAGCGAGAAATACAAGTCAAACCGCCGCACATTCCCACTTCGGCTCTGAATGTAAACAAACGTGTCTTGGGCATTCTCTATCCTATACACTGTGTCGGCTAACTCCACCCAGGCTAAGCTGGACACCTGTCCAAAAATCATGGACAGCATTCCGCAGAGAAGTAGTACTAAGCGGCGCATATCGGAGCAAAGATGTAGAGTTATAATCAATATAGCATGCAAGTATTTGGGGAGGGGGCAAAGGGGCTCAAAGAAGACACAGCGGAGACCCGGTTTCCCACTGGGAGGGAGGGGAAAATGGGGCGCTATGAGGGGGCCGCTTTTGGAGGCATAGGCTCGGCGGGCTGCTACGAAGGGCTGGATGAGCTCTGCCGGGGGCTTCGGAGGCAGGCTAACCCCCCTCACTCAGCCGCCTCCCTCATAAGGCCCTCCTCCGAAAGACCCCGCCAAAAAACCGCATTCAGCTGGGCTTTCAGCGCTTTGGCTCGCTCCGAAAAGGGTATCAGCCACTTCATGGATGAGGTGGGGGGGAGGCCGTCATGGAAGCAAACTCAGGGAAAGCGAGGCTTGAGAACAGGCATATGCGGAGGGTGAGCTAACTTTGTTAGGACTTCTCGTATGAGTCTGCATGAGCTGAGGGCGTATTATGAGTCGCTGGTGAGTCCGCGGCGGCTGCCGACGTTGGAGGTGCCGATTGGGGATGTGCCGGTAGGGGGAAAAAACCCGATTCGGCTCCAAAGCATGACGACGGCCGACACCCTGAATACTGCGGCCGTGGTGGCGGAGGTGATTCGGTTAGTGGAGGCAGGTGCGGATTATGTGCGGATTACGGCCCCCAGCCAAAAGGAAGCCGAAGCCCTCGCCGAAATCAAAGCCCAGCTCCGCCAAAAGGGATATAAAGTGCCCCTCGTAGCCGACATTCATTACACGCCCAAGGCCGCCGAGATAGCCGCCCGCATCGTCGAAAAAGTGCGCATCAACCCCGGCAACTATGCGGATAAGAAACGCTTTCAACTCATAGAATACACGGATGCGGCTTATGAGGCGGAGTTAGAGCGGATTTATGAGCGGTTTGCGCCGCTCGTGCGCGTATGTAAGGAGTATGGGACGGCGATGCGCATTGGGGTCAATCACGGCTCGCTCTCGGACCGGATTATGAGCCGGTACGGGGATACGCCGGAAGGCATGGTGGAGTCGGCCATGGAGTTTGTGCGGATATGCGAGGCGGAGGGGTTTTACAACATCGTGATTTCTATGAAGGCGTCCAATCCGGTGGTGATGGTGGGGGCGTATCGGCATCTGGTGGCACGGCTAAAGGCGCATGGGCGGTTGTATCCGATTCATGTGGGGGTGACGGAGGCGGGGGATGGGACGGATGGGCGCATCAAGTCGGCACTGGGCATAGAGGCGCTCTTACTGGATGGCATCGGAGACACGGTGCGCGTGTCTTTGACGGAGCCGCCCGAAAACGAGCTTCCGACTTGTAAGGCGCTGGTGGAGTTTGTAGAGCAGCATCGGGGGGTTTCGCTGAGCTTGCCGGAACCTGAGTGGCCCTCCCAAGGCCTTTCCTACGAGCGCTATAGCCAGTGGAGCGTAGAGCAGGTGGGAGCTGATCTGCCCGGCATCGTAGTGGCGGACCACCACCAAAGTCCACGGGGGCTTTCTCTCTATGGCGGCGAAAGGAAGCCCGATTACCTATATGTGGGGTCGCAGGTGCCCGAGGAAGCCCTTCCGGCGGACATAGCTTTGATTTACGATGCGCCGCTGTGGGAGAAGGTGGCTCGGCCGCAGGATACGCCGTTTTTTGAGTCGGTGGAGGGGTGGCTGCAGGCGACGCTTCGGCATGATAAGCTGAACTGGGTGCGGCTGAGGCCGGCGGACCTTTTACAGGAGGATGTGGGTTTTTTGGCGGATAGGCGGGTGGTGTGGGTGTTAGAGGCGGAGGGGCCTTTGCCGGCGCTGGAGATGCGGTGGATGCGTTTGTATGCGGCGCAGCGGGGGTATCGGCCACCGATGGTGGGGCGCTGGATTATGGACCCGCCGAGGGAGAGTCCGGAACCTCGTCCCGCCCATGCCTTAGCCGTGGAGGTGGCCTGCCAAACTAGCCTGCTTCTATCTGATGGGCTGGTGGATGGGCTGTGGCTGCTGATTCGGGAGCGGCCGGCGGCCGCCGCCGTACGCATCGCCTTTGACCTTTTGCAGGCGGCCCGCCTCCGCCTCACGAAAACCGACTACATCGCTTGTCCCTCCTGCGGTCGCACCCTCTTCAACTTAGAGGAGGTTACGGCGCGCATTCGGGCGCGCACAGACCATCTTAAAGGCCTCAAGATCGCCATCATGGGCTGCATTGTCAATGGCCCCGGCGAAATGGCGGATGCCGATTATGGGTATGTGGGGGCGGGGCCCGGCACTATCCACCTTTATCGTGGGAAGGAGATCGTGCGCAAAAATGTGCCGGAGGAGGAGGCGTTGGAAGCGCTGATTGCGCTTATCAAAGCGGATGGCCGTTGGGTGGAACCTTCGGCGGAAAAGCCTGCCCCAGCCGACGAATCCCTTCTGTGAGCACCTCTTCGGGCCGAGCAAAACACAGTCGCAAATACCCCGGGTCATACCCGTCATGATAGAAGGGGCTAAGGGGAATCGTCGCGACCCCATAGGCCTGAGTCAGGCGCTCAGCCAGAACGGCGTCCCTTTCGTCTGTATAGTCCCGGATGGGCAGGAGGAAGAAGTAGGAGCCTTCGCAGGTGAGGGGCGGGAAGGCGGTGTATTGAGCGAGGAGGGTTTTGGTAAGCTGGCGTCTTTGGAGGAGGGTGGGATGAAAGTAGGTGGCCCGGTCTATATGGGTTTGGAGGTAGGCGGCGGCGGTGGCTTGGAGCAGGGAGGGCGCGCAAAAGGAGATGAATTGGCGTACGGTTCGGATGGCGGTGGTGAGGGGCTGGGGAGCTAAGGTGTAGCCGAGGCGCCAGCCTGTCATGCCAAGGAGCTTTCCGAGGGAGCCGATGAGGATGGACCTTTCTCGGAGGAGGGGGTCTTGGCGCAGGCTCAGGGGTCGAGCCGGCAAAGGCTCGTCGGGTTCCCAGACCATGAGCTCGTAGGCTTCGTCTATGATGAAGATCGCTTGGGGGTGGCGTTCGGCCAGCTGGCGGAAGTTTAGCAGGTCATCGGGATAGAGACGTCGGCCCGTGGGATTGTGGGGGAAGTTGAGGAGGCAGAGGCGAGCTCCTCGGCTAAAGGCCGCATCCAGCTCTTCCCACGGCAAAGAAAAGGTGGGTTCCCGCAGCCGCAGGGGAATCGGCTGGGCATTAGCCATTTGGATGGCGGGGAGGTAGCTATCATAAGCTGGCTCTAAAAAGACGATGGGATCGCCTGGTTCGCTTAGAGCTGCGATAGCTGTGTAGATGGCTTCGGTGGCTCCGACGGTGATGGTAACTTCGGTCTCTGGGTCATAAGGCGTGCCGAAGTAATGCTGCGAGAGGTGGGAGACGACTTCTCTCAGGGCAGGTAGGCCTGCGGGTAGGGTATACTGGTGGACGGGCGCGGCGGCTTGATGCGAAAGCTCTTGGAGGAGGGCGGGGTCGGCACTCAGCTCCATCAGGCCTTGCGCCAGGTTGATGGCGTTACAGGCGCGCGCTAAGGCCGTCATCCGAGCGAAGATGCTGGTTTGCGGAGCCAATCGCATCCCTCAAAGAAACAAAAGCAGGGGCTTCTTTGCCTGTCTCCTTAGCTAAGGGCGGAGGGGGTGCGGATTACTCTTTCACAAATCGGGCGGCGCTATGGCTGCCGATGCGGAGGAGGTACAGGCCGGATGGCCAGGTTTGGACGGGGAGCTGATAGCCGCCAGAGAGTATCATGCCTTGCCAGACGAGCCTTCCTGTGGCATCCAGCACTTCACCTGGGGTGCTAATAGGCACCTCAATCGTGAGGTAGTCAAAGCACGGGACGGGATAGAGGCGCACTTCGGAGGGGATTGCTTCTGTGGGTAGGGAGGTTGTTCCGTTGCTGGTGTAGGAGGCGCTCCAGCCTGCACGGGTGATGGAGCTATCTGAGGTGAATACAATGAGCAGGCTTCCGCCGGAGGAGCGCAGGACGGGCGGTAGGGTTGTCCCGCTGTAACTGCCTAAGAGCGGAGCGCTGGTGGTGGCCCCATCATAGACCTTGACAAAGTCGTAGTTACTTTCGGTATTGAAGCTGGAGAAGGTAAGCTCAATCTGGGTGGCGCCGGGGGGTTGGATGAGCCAGCGGCAGTCAGCGCGGTTGGTGTAGTCGCTATTGCCGCTGCCGTCGGTGATGGTGCCGGAGGGGGCGGTGAGGGTAGTCGTGCCTTGGCAGTAAGGCTGGCTGATGGCCGTGTAGTTGAGACTCCATCCCGCATCGGTAGTGCTATTATCGGTGGTGAAGTATACTAAAGCCTGAGGTGTAGCGCTGGTTACGATAGGAGGCAGGGTGGTGCCGGAGAAACGCCGAATCATATAGTTGGAGTTGACGGCGTTTCCATCGTAGAGGGTGACGAAGTCGTAGCCGGATTCGGTGCGGAACTGGGTGAATTCTATACGGATGCCTGCGCTGCCTGAGGGAGCGGTGATGATCCACTTGCAGTCGGCGTTATCCTGATAGTTGTTAGAGCCGCTGCCGTCGGTGATGGTGCCGGAGGCGCCGGAGACGGTTTGGGTGCCGTAGCAGGGGAGGTTAAGGGTAGAGGTATAGGAAGCGACGAAGCCGTCGGCGGTCCCGCTGGCATTAGAGACGAAACGGACGAGCATCACGCCGCCGCTGGAGGTGACGGAAGGGGGGATCGTGGTACCGGAGAAAGCCCCAAGGCGTGGAGCTGTGGTGGTACTGCCATCGTACACGATGACCGAATCTCCGGAGAGGAGGTTGAAGCTCTGGAAGGTGAGGGTGATGGAGGTGGCGTTAGGGGGTTGGATGAGCCAGCGGCAATCGCTGTTGTTTTGGTAGTTACCACTGCCGCTGCCGTCGGAGAAGGTGCCAGAGGCGGCGGTGAGGGTCTGCGTGCCAGAACATCCTCCGCCTGGAGGTGAGCAGCCGAGAGAGCTGGTGAGGCTTGCGCGAAAGCCATTAGGGGCCAGAACCGCCCGCATGCGGGTTTTTTGGCCTTGGGTGAAGAGGTTCATGCAAGCATCGTCCGTGTAGTCCATGTAGTTCATGAACATATCGCTGGTATTGCCGCAGGAGGGTTTGGGGAAGGTGGGGCAGCCGTAGTTAGGCCCTTGTTGGACAGGCGTGTCGTTGACATAGTCATCTCCACACTGGGCATCGCCCCAGATGTGGCGGAGGTTGAGCCAGTGGCCGACCTCGTGGGTGGCGGTACGGCCTTTATTGTAGGGGGCTTGCGCGGAGCCCCCACGCCCAAAGTAGCGATAATCAATCACGACGCCATCGGTAGCGGCCGGTCCTCCATTTGGAAACTGCGCATATCCTAAAACGCCACCCCCCAGTTTACATACCCAGATGTTGAGGTACTGGTCGGTAGGCCAGGCATCTTTACCGCCCTGCGAGGAGTACTTGACATCGTCGGTGTAGACGCTGAATGAGGTTTTCGTGGTCTGAGTGCGGGTAATGCCATTGGTGGGGTTACCGAGGGGGTCTCGCGTAGCGAGGCAAAACTGAATTTCGGCGTCTGCGGCTACGCTCTGAAAGAGGGAAGGGGTATTGACGGCATCCGCATTGAGGCGGCGAAAGTCTTCGTTGAGGACATCAATCTGCGACTGCACTTGGGCATCGGAAATGTTTTCCGCCGCCGTGCGATAGACAATATGCACGACGACGGGAATGGTGATGACATTCCCGGTGCGCTGGTAGGGCAGGTGGCGCTGGGCTTCTATGTACGCCTGGGTCTGTGCCTCCACCTGGGCCATGCGCGTCAAGATCGTGGGGTCCTGCTGAATCAGGTACTCGAGACGCGCCATCGTGCCGCAGCGATGGGTCTGGGCCCATCCTAAAATCAAAAGGAGGGCTAACCAAGCCTTTCTCATGCGGCAAATATACAACTTTCTCGCTTGCTAAAACACGGACCGGGCTCCATACGGATAGATTACTAAATTGGCCCCGTGGATGTCTTAGCCATTTTACCCCCCACCCTGCAAACAAACCTCCTCCCTTCTGAGCTGTATTGTCTGGAACAGGTTCTGGAGGGCAAGGAGGCAAACTTTTTTAGTTTTGGGGGATATTCTGGAAATTCTGCGCAGACGTTGAGTTATCCAGCGCAGGCAACAGAGCGAAATATTCTACGACCTGCGTTTGTAGAGTGGCTCCTAACGAGTCGGGCCCTGAGAGGGCGGATAGCACCGCGGGGGATTTTTATCCGAGGCGCTTACCTAAATGGCGAGCTAAATTTGGAAGGCGCTCGGATATGGCATCGGCTGTTTTTGCGGCAGTGCTACCTGGAAGGCATGCTCAACCTCACTGAAGCTAACTGCCAAACCATCCATCTGGTAGGGTGCTATGGGGACGCTATTCAGGGGGAGTACGTGAGCGTGCGGGGGAGCTTCGAGGTGAAGCGGAGCGTCATCCCCGGCGGGGTAAATCTTCTCGGGGCCACCATATCGGGTAACTTTACTGCCAGCGGGGCTAAGCTGGGGAATGGGCAGAGTTATGCGCTGCTTTTGAGCCGGGCGCACATTCGGGGGGCGGTGTTTTTAGACCAGAACTTTGAAGCCAGGGGGGACGTGCGCATGGTAGGGACATCGGTGGGGCTATCTGTAAGTCTCATTACGGCCCGGCTACATAATCAAAGTTCCGTGGCGCTATTAGGAGATACGATGCAGGTGAAGGGCAGTTTGATTTTAGACCAGGCGGAAATCGCGGGGGAGGTACGACTGGGGGGCGCCTACATTGGGCGTCAGCTTATCGCCCGGGGTGCTCGCATAGAAAGCTCGACAGGGATAGCTCTGCGGGCCTATAAGATGGAAGTCGCAGCGGACGCCGGACTGAGCGAGGGGTTTTACACAAAGGGGGTTATTCGGCTCAATGGCAGTCGGATCGGGGGCGAACTCTCCCTCATCCGGGCCCGCATAGAAAATCCGAACGGCGAAGCACTCACTGCCGCCCTCGTACAAATAGGCGGACATCTCGAATTGTCTGATGGCTTTGAGGCAATCGGACAGGTTATACTGGATAAGTGCATCATCCGGGGCAACCTACGCTGCAATGGCGGCGGATTCTTCAATATAGGACAGGTAGCACTCCAAGCTTATTCCATAGAAGTGGGCGGGGATGCGTTATTTGAGGAGGGCTTTACGGCGGTGGGCCAAGTCCATCTCAGAGGCGCTGTCATACGAGGCCAGGTACTATTCAGCAGCGCATCCCTGTACCACCCCAAAAATCGCGCGCTGGAAGCAGGCGACATCGTCGTAGGACGCAACCTCATCTTTGGCAAGGGCTTTAATGTGGAGGGGACGGTAAATATCCGGGCGGCGCGCATCCGAGGAAACCTGGAAATTCGCCATGCCCACTTTCAAGCGCCGCAAGCCCAAGCGCTGCGCGCCGAGTACATCCGGGTAGGCGGACGGCTTATCCTGCGCGCCTCTACTTTCGTGGGAACCCTCAACCTGCAACATAGCCAGGTAGGCCTGATATACGATGACGAGATGAGCTGGCCTGACCCCGGCCACCTGCAAATAGACGGCCTGGAGTATACGGGCTTTGAGGGGGAGCTCGTGCCTCTCACGGCAAAAGCCCGCCTGGCTTGGGTGAGGCGGATGCTCCCGGAGTTTCGGCCCCAGCCGTATGAGCAGCTCGCAAAAGTCTTTGCGCACTTAGGCATGGATAATGATGCTACCGATATCCTGATCGCCAAAGAAAATGATCGCCTTCGCTATGCAGGCGTCCAGCCCTTGCAGCGAATCGGGCGGTACATCTTACGTTACACAATCGCATACGGCTATCGGCCTTGGATTGCTTTTATGTGGGCACTGGGGTTCATCGTGGTGGGAGCGGTTATTTTTCAGGCAGCCTATGGGCATAATTTGATCGTACCCGCATCGGCAGAGGTGCTGGTAAGCGAGGGGTATGTAAAGGGGCGTACGCTACCACCGGACTATCCGCCCTTTGAGGGGTGGGCGTATTCGCTGGATACTTTCTTGCCCTTAGTGAGCCTTTTTATGGAGGAGTACTGGATACCGGATGGTTCCCGGCCCCTTGGAGCGGCCGTGCGATTTTACTTGTGGATTCATATTACGGCGGGGTGGCTCCTGTCTTCGCTCTTTGCCGGGGGGCTACTGGGGCTGATTCGCCAAAGAGGCGCTTCCTAATCAGCGCCCATACAGTTCTGACGCCTGAATCGTCCGCTCCCAGAGCTTGGCGCCCTGACTATTGTAGCAAGCTATTTCCAACCGCCGACTGCGCTCTGGCCCTACTACCTGAATCAGAATGAAGTTTCGCTGGGTAGTCAGAGTACCCTCCACCCGCAGGGTATTTTTATCGCGGGTCTCCGCTTCTGTGAAGGCCTTAGCCGTGAGCGGCGAGCTGGTGATGTCGTACACAACCCGCCCATTTCCGAGGCGGAGGCGGCTGATTTCGGAAAAGTGCCGATCCCCCGTCAAAAACACCACGCCGCCTATATCCTCCTCTTCGAGCCGCTTTAGAAGCTTTTCCCTTTCCTCGGGGAAACCAATCATATTTTCGTAGCCCTGGCTGGTGCTGAGGATTTGCCCACCACAAGCGACAAACTTGAACGTCGCACGGCTGGAGCGCAGGGCATCTATGAGCCATTCTAACTGGGCTTCCCCTAAGAAGCTGCGATCGCCGGTTTTGCGCTTATTAGGGGCGCGGTAGGTGCGGTCATCTAAGAGAAAAAACTCCACATCCCCCCATTCAAAAAAGGTAGTGATACCTTCGGGGGCGGAGGGAACCCCATACGAGGGATTAGCCCAGAAGAGCGTGAAGGCCCGCCGGGTCGCATTCCGATTCCAGAAACTCCGGTCAGCATCATTCGGGCCAAAGTCATGGTCATCCCAGGTAGCATAATGTGGGCAGATACGTAGGAGCTTCTGAAGCTGCGGCAAGCTCCGCGTGTGCGTGTAACGATACAAAATCCCGGCTTCGCTATTCCAGTCCGGCTCGCGTAAATACACATTATCGCCGAGCCAGAGCATAAAGTCTGGCTTTTGGGCGGCTATCTGCTCGAAAATCTCGTACTCCCCACCGTAGGGTTCGCCCGGCCGGTCGTAGGGGGAGTCGTTGATATAGGCGCAGCTCCCGATGACGAAGCGGAAGTCTGGTGGGGCACTGCGCCACCTCCACAGGGGCAGCGTACGGAAGGTCAGCGTATCAGCGATGGGGAGGAGTTTACCATTGAGGAAGATTTTGTAGTAGTAGCGCGTGCCGGGCTCTAAGGGCGCCAACGTAAAGACGGCAGTGTAAGCCTCTTCGGCCTTTGTGAGAATGGGGGCGGTGCGTCTGGGAGGGGCGGAACGAGCCGAGTCGGTGTACTCAATGAAGACCTGGGCCGGGGCGGTGGTTTGGAGCCAGATTTTAGCTTCCCGCAGTTGGATGGCGCCTATCATAGGGCCTGATTGGAGGGCGGGTTTTTGCGCATAGAGGAGCCCCCAGAGGAAAGCTCCTAAAAGCAGGCTTCGCATAGAGTGAGGGAGGAGAGGGGATAACAAAGCCTTGGGAGGTCTCATTTTAGAGGAGAGCCCGGAGAGCGCTGAGGGCCGCATCGTAGTTGGGCTCCTGGCCAATCTCGGGGACGAGCTCGGTGTAGGTGATTTGGCCGGAGGGATTCACGACGAAGACCGCCCGGGCCAGAATACCCCGCAGCGGTCCCTCGGCTACTACTACGCCATACCGCGCCATATCCCGAAAGCGATAATCCGAGGCGATGGGCAGCCCCTCTACCTGATAACTTTCGCAATAGCGGCTCTGCGCAAAGGGAAGGTCCATAGAGATGACCGCAGCCACGATCTTGTCCTTCATGGCGGCAAGGGCCTCATTGAACTTCTTCGCTTCGGCGGCGCATACGGGCGTATCCAGCGAGGGGACGGTAATGAGAATCTGAGGCTTACCGCGGGCACCACCGACGATAAGCTCCTCTAACTTGCTGGTGATGAGGGAGGCTTCGGGTGCGTAGTCTCCAGGTTTGAGAGGGCTTCCGTAGAGGGCGAGGGGTGTTCCTCGCAGGGTTACGGTTGTAGGCATGTACAAAGGTAGCTCTTGCGAGGGTTTCTTACCCTTCTGCTGACAGCCATCCCAATGCCGACAGAGATAGCGGCGCGACAGGAAACTATCCTCCCCCCAACCTTACCTTTGCAGCCTATGGGGTTCGCCGCCCTGGATAAAAAGTGGCAGGACCGCTGGGAAAAAGCAGGCACGTATGAGGCCATAGAAGACCCGGCCCGCCCGAAGTATTATGTGCTGGACATGTTTCCCTATCCCTCGGGCGCCGGCCTACACGTAGGCCATCCTCTGGGCTATATCGCCACGGATATCGTAGCCCGCTATAAACGCCACCAGGGTTATGCGGTACTTCACCCGATGGGCTTTGATGCGTTTGGGCTTCCCGCGGAGACCTACGCCCTGCGCACCGGCATCCACCCCGCTATCACCACCGAACAAAACATCGCCCGTTATACCGCTCAGCTCAAACGCATCGGCTTAGGCTATCCCTGGAATCGAGCCGTCAAAACCTCCGACCCTACCTACTACAAGTGGACCCAGTACATCTTCCTGCTCCTTTTCTCCCACTGGTACGACAAAAAACGCCAAAAAGCTCGCCCTATTCATGAGCTCACGGCCATTTTTGAGACCACCGGTAATCTCTCCGTAGAAGCCGCCACCTCCTACGTAGGCACCTTTACAGCTGCGGAGTGGAAAAGCTGGAACGAAAAGCAGCGCTCCGATGTGCTGATGCATTATCGTTTAGCGTATACGGCGGAGGGGATGGTCAACTGGTGTCCGGCCCTCGGCACCGTCCTGGCTAACGAGGAAGTTAAGGATGGTTTTTCGGAGCGGGGAGGCCATCCGGTGTATCGGGTTCCTATGCGGCAGTGGTTTTTGCGGATTACGGCGTATGCGGAGCGGCTTCTGGAGGGGCTGGAGAAGATAGACTGGCCCGAAGCCATCAAGGAGCAGCAGCGCAACTGGATTGGCCGCTCAGAAGGGGCTCTCATTTACTTTGATGCCTACACGCCTGCGGGAGAGAAGGTTCGGATAGAGGTCTTCTCTACTCGGCCGGATACGCTGTGGGGGGCAACGTTTCTGGTGCTGGCGCCGGAGCACCCCCTTGTAGAGAAGCTCACAGCCCCCCACCAGAAGGCCGCTGTGGAAGCCTATCAGCAAGCTACCCAACGCCGCTCCGAGCGCGACCGCCTCATCGGCGGAGCTACGCCCACCGGCATCCCTCTGGGCACCTATGCTATCCACCCCTACACCGGCGAAAAGCTCCCCATCTGGATTAGTGACTATGTGCTGATGGGCTACGGGACGGGCGCCATCATGGCCGTGCCCGCTCATGATCAGCGCGACTGGCTCTTCGCCAAACACTTCCACCTGCCTATTCGGAGTATCCTCGCAGGTATCTCCGCCGAAAATCAGGCCTACGAAGCTAAAGACGGCATCCTGACCGACTCGGGCATTCTAACCGGGCTGCCCGTGCCAGAGGCGATTGCCCGCATCCGGGAGCTCCTCGCTCAGGACGGAAAAGGCCAACCCACCGTGCAGTATCGCCTGCGCGATGTGGTCTTCTCTCGGCAGCGCTACTGGGGTGAGCCCTTCCCTATTATCTGGCGGGACGCTATCCCCTACCCCGTGCCGCTGGAAGAATTACCCGTCACCCTCCCGCCTGTAGAGCGCTACGAACCCACCGGTGATGGCCGCTCCCCCCTTGCCCGCATCACGGAGTGGGTAAACTACCAGGGCGGCCAGCGGGAAACCGACACCATGCCCGGCTGGGCCGGCTCCAGCTGGTACTTCCTCCGCTACTGCGACCCCCACAATAACACCGCCCCCGCCCACCCCGAAAAGCTCCGCTACTGGCTTCCCGTCGACCTCTACGTCGGCGGCGCCGAACACGCCGTCGGCCACCTCCTCTACGCCCGCTTCTGGACCCACTTCCTCTACGACCTCGGCCTCGCCCCCGTAGCAGAACCCTTCCAAAAGCTCGTCAACCAAGGCATGATCCTCGGCCGCTCCATCATCATTTACAAGGACAAATCCGCCCCTCGTTTCGTTTCTGCCGACCTCATTCCGCCCGACCAAAAGGCCAACTACCTCCCCATCCGCATAGATATCCGCCTGGCCAACGACACCCAAGTGGATATAGACGGCTTCCGCGCCTGGATGCCCGAGTACCAGGACGCGGAATTCATCCCCAATGCCGAAGGGGTCTTTCATGGCGAGCCGGTCATTGAAAAAATGTCCAAGTCCTTCCACAATGTCGTTACGCCGGACGAGCTATGCGAGACCTACGGTGCAGATACCTTCCGGCTGTATGAGATGTTCTTAGGGCCGCTCACACAAACCAAGCCCTGGGACCCCCGGGGGATTCAGGGGCCTTATCAGTTTCTGCGGCGGCTCTGGCGCTTCCTCACGCAGACAGAGGCGATAGAACCCTTCGCCCCGCTCAATCTCCCGCTGGATGAGCCCACTCGTGAGGAGCTGCGCCACCTGCACCACCTCATCAAGCGCATCACCGAAGACTTAGACCGCCTAAGCTTCAACACCTGCGTCTCCCACTTCATGTCCTTCCTCAATGAAATGCAGCGCCTCGGATGCCGAAAACGCGCTATTTGGGAGCCTGTACTGATACTTTTGGAGCCTTTTGCGCCCCACATAGCTTCCGAACTCTGGGAAAGACTCGGGCACACCACCCCACTCCAAGAGGCTTCTTGGCCGACGTATGACCCGGCCCTGCTCCAAGCCGAAACTATCACCTACCCCGTCTCCGTCAATGGCAAACTCCGCTTCCACATAGAGCTGCCAGCCGACTTCCCGCCCTCCGACATAGAAAACCACGTGCGTACAGACCCGCGTCTCTCCCGCTATACCCAGGATAAGCCTATTAAACGCATCGTGGTTGTCCCCAGCAAAATCATCAATGTCGTCGTCTGATGCGGTTGGTCTTTTTTGGAAATGGTGCTTTTGGGATCCCGACCTTACAGGCATTGGCGAATTCCGTCCATGAAGTTACCGCTGTCATCACCAATCCCGATAAGCCGGCTGGTCGTGGTCACCAGCCCACCCCCACGCCCATCAAAGAAGCCGCCCTGAAGCTCGGACTCCCGATCTGGGAGGTAGATTCCCCCAAAGACCCTACCCTACCAGACCGCTTAAGAGCCATCGGCGCCCACGCCTTCGTTGTGATTGCTTACCGGATACTGCCGCGGGCCCTGTGGGAGCTCCCCCCTTACGGCGCCCTCAATCTCCACCCTTCCCTGCTCCCGGCCTATCGGGGAGCTGCGCCCATCCCCTGGACTATCATTCACGGCGAAACCGAAACCGGCCTCTCCATCTTCCAGATCAATGAGGGCATTGATACAGGCGCCCTCCTCTATCAAGAAAAATATCCTCTACCCGAGACCTGGAGCGCCGGCGATTTAGAGAACTTCCTCGCCGAAGTGGGGGCCCGAGCGATCCTCCAAGTGCTGGAAGGGCTGGCGCTGGGCACCCTACAGCCCTTTCCCCAGCCGCACCTACCCGATGCCCCTTATGCGCCTAAGCTCACCTCCGCCAACACCCGCATCCGATGGGATAAGCCCGCCCGCGCTATCTACAACCTCATCCGGGGCCTGTATCCCCAACCCCTCGCCTGGACTACCTTCCAAGATAAGCGCCTCCAAGTCCTACGGGCCACTTACCATCCCCACCGCACCTTCAACGCCCCACCCGGCACGCTCTATTTTGAAAAAGGTCACCTCCTCGTCGCCTGCTCCGAAGGTGTGCTGGAGCTCCTCGAAGTGCGCCTCGAAGGCCGAAAAACCCTGAGCGGCGCCGACTTCGCCCACGGCTTCCTGAAAAAACAAACCCACCAGCTGGTATAACCCATCCAGCTACCCCCCTTCATCCCGCTGAAAAAGCATCTAAATAATCCGCCTCCGTCTATATTCCCTCCCTAAGCCCTGGCGAAACGTCGAGCCGCCGCCTAAGAAGGTTCCCAGTGCCCAGGGCAGTAGCCTCCTTACGGGCAGGGCCTCTCCTCCACTTGTCTTATGCTAATAATCTTAGCGGCCCGGATGTAGAGTTCCAAGGACTTGAGCTTGCAGAGGGTTTGCGGAGGAATAGTTTTCACCTCATTGTAGGTTTCGTAGCGTCCCCAGAGCTTATTGTAACGTTTTTTCGGTTCTATGAGTTTTTTCGGTTTAGTAGTGTAGTGGTAGTAGAGGATTCCACGTACGATCCAGGTGTCATTCTGCTGATTGATGGCGAGGTCTCCATGCCAAGCTATGGAGTCACTTTGGAGGGCCTGCCAGAAGTCGGTGTAGCCTTTTTGGATTTCGGAGAGAGACTTCTGCGGGGCATCAAAAAACTGCTCCAAAGTATCCGCCAGGAGGACAGAGAGCATCCCGGCATCGTGCTGGCGGAGAGCTTTCTCAACGAAGTCATGGGCGACTTGAAGGGCCTCTTTCTTAGCGCTGTTATAACGAGTCCAGGCAAAGAGCCCATAAAGAACTACAACTATGCCGATTATCACGAGACCTATGCGCAAAAACGTGCCCTTAGAGGAGGATTTACCCTTATCGATGAAAGAGTCGCGCAGGCTGGTGAGGGCTTTTTGAAGGCGGGAGGGGGGACGAAGGGAAGTCATGGTGGGGGTAGTCAGCGCGGGATTCCGGGAGGAAGAGGTAGTGGAGGAAGCCCCAGCACTTTGCACGTAATTATCCAAAAATTTCTTCAGATCATTGGCGAATTCCTGACAACTTTGATAGCGATTTTGGCGATCTTTAGCGAGAGCGTGGGACAGGATGGAATCTAATTCTGGGGGGAGGTTAGGATTGATACTCAAGAGGCTGGGGGGCGGTTCAGTGGCGATTTTGAGAAGAAGGTCAAACTCAGAAAGTTCGTTTCTATCGTAAGCTGGACGGCCTGTGAGCATTTCAAAAAGTACCAGTCCCAGCGAATAGATATCTGAGCGATGGTCAATGTCGCCGGGTGATTTTGCGCGTATTTGCTCGGGGCTCATGTAGGCCACGGTGCCCAGCGTCGTCCCCGTACGGGTAAGCTCTTTTTGTTTGTCGCCTTGTGTTTCGTCTCCGGCTAAGATTCGCGCAATGCCAAAATCTAAAATCTTGACTACATTATCGTTTCGAATGAGGATATTGCTAGGCTTGATATCCCGATGGATGACGCCCTGCTCATGCGCATACTTAAAAGCATCCAAAACCTGCAAAAAAAGCTCTATAGCAAACTTAACCGGCAACGGCCCGCCTACAACCCGATGAATATACCGATCCAGCGCAATGCCATTGACATACTCCATGATGAGAAAAAGCCCTTCCGGCCGATCCCAGAAGTCATAGAGCTGAACGATATGCGGATGGTTGAGCCGGGAAAGAATCAACGCTTCTCGCCGAAAGCGCTCGCGGATCCGCTCATCCCGCGCTAGGTGGGGGCTAATCACCTTAATTGCTACCTTTCGCTCTATCTCGGTGTGCACACCCAGATAGACCTCACCCATTCCTCCCTGCCCTAAGAGCTTCTCAATCCGATAGTTGAGCAGTTTTTTCCCTAAAAGATCTGCCATTGCCCTTATTCCAGAATAGGAATCCTTAGCTTCTGGCCGGCCTTGATCTCGTCTTTGTCAGAGAGGTTGTTAGCTCTGCGGATAGCTTCAATAGAACTCTGATATTGCCGAGCCAGCTTAGAAAGATTTTCACCTTTTTGGACAGTGTGGGTTTTGACGCCCTTGACGGGAATGGATAGCTTCTGGCCTGCGCGGAGGTTATCGCTCGAAAGGCCATTGGCGTTCTGAATAGCACTACGTGTAGTATGGAAGGCTTTTGCAATCTGAGTGAGATTATCGCCTTTCTGGACGATTATTTCAATAGTAGAGGCCTTATTGGGGGTGGAAGATCCAGATTTCTCGGATTTGCTGGAGGAGGTAGAAGTTTTGGTAGAAGTTTTGGAGGCGGATTGGGTTTCGGTAGGGGGCTGTGGGGTTTCAGCGACGGGCGGAGGCGGGGGTGCCTGCTCCGAAGGGGTACCATATCCATTATCAGGAGGGGCGGGTAAGCCTTCGCTGGCAGACGGAGCAGCCTCAGAGGCGCTCTGGGTCTCGGTAGAGTCTGTCAGGAGGATAACATCGCTATCACCCGCCTCAGGAGCAGACGGGCTACTTCGGGAAAAGATTACAACGAGCAGGATGACGACAGCGAGGCCGATTCCCCCGGCAATAAGGTACTTGGTAGGCGGGAGTTTCATAGGCAAAGCAAAGGTAGGGCTTTTGGCTGCAGGGCGTAGAAGCAGTACGGTAATATTATCATACCCGCCCTGGCGGTTAGCCTGAACGACGAGGCCTTCCGCTGCTGCCGAAAGCGTGGGCGCCTGCGTGAGCTGGGCAACCAGCTCTTCTTGCGAGAGGAGATTGGAGAGTCCATCGCTACACAAAAGAATCACGTCTCCGCTGCGGAGGCGAGCCTGCCCCACATGAGGCGTAGGCTGCTGATTGGGGCCTAAGCACTGGCTAAGGATATTTTTCTGGGGGTGATGAAGGGCCTGGTCGGGTGTAATCAGCCCTTCCCGAAGCATCTGCTGGACCAGTGAGTCATCTTCGGTAAGAAGCGTTAGCGTTGCCCGGCTATAAAGGTAAATTCGGCTATCGCCTACATGTGCGTGGTAGAGCATATTGTTTTTTATTAGGGCGATGGCGATGGTAGTGCCGAAGTTCTGATACTGGGGATGTTGCTGAGCTACTTGGAGGAGGCGCTCCTGGGCGGCTTGAATAGCCTGACGAAGCAGCTGGGGGGGATCCAGCTCCGGCGAAGCGCTTAGGAGATATTCGAAAGCCGCGTCAGCGGCTACACGTGCAGCCACCTCACCGGCTGCTGCTCCCCCCATCCCATCACACACAATCCCGACATACCCCTGTGACGTCTGGCCATGATAGGCGTAATCTTCGTTTTCTGGGCGGACCCGCCCCGGATGCGAAACGAGCGCTGCCTCTACCATTCCCGCAAAAATGGGTAATCTGGCTGCACATACACGTCTTCATAGAGCGCCTCCGCCGGCGGGAAGGGACTCTCCTCCGCAAACGCCACCGCCTCCGCCACCTCCTGCGCCACGGACGCCTCTATCGCATCTAACTCCGCATTGCTGACCAA